>CAMZHY010000264.1 GCA_947307005.1 uncultured Planctomycetaceae bacterium | reverse complement strand
GCGCCTGATTCAAACGCAAGAGCGCGCGATCTCGATCGAGACCGCGCGCTTTTTTGGTTAGCGTTCGCAACGTCGCCTACTACTGGTCCGACGACATGAAGACCCCGTACAACCCGGACTTCTCCCAAGGGGCTCTCCGGTCCTTACGACGACCTCGTTAAGACGAATCGCCCGGCGATTTGGCGCCGTCTCGGAAGCCGGCGCTCGGGCGGCGGCAACGTCCTCAAGGGCGACGGTTCCGTCTCCTTCCAGAGCGCTGCGACGCCTGAGACGATCCTCGGCAAACTCGGAACGGTCGACGACGGCGTCGCCGATTCGAACCAGCGATCCTAACGACGGCGCCTTAATCCGCGCCTGATTCAAACGCAAGAGCGCGCGATCTCGATCGAGACCGCGCGCTTTTTTCGTTGCCGAGCGCTCCGACTGCGACGCGCTCCTCCGTAGCGTCGTCTACTACCGGTTCTTACGACGACCTCGTCAAGACAAATCGCCCGGCGATTTGGCGCCGTCCTCAAGGGCGACGGTTCCGGCTCCTTCCTGAAAGTTGCGCGTTTCAAAAATCCAATAAGGCAATTCGGTCAAGACCGTCCGCGTCGGTCTTTTTCCGTAAAAAATGCGGACGCGCCCTGTCGTCTTTCTTAGCTCTGCGCTAGAATATGAAAAAAGACAACGTCGAAAAACGCGCGGGATTTGAACGGAAGACGCGCGTCATAGGCGGGTTTTGTCTTAACGCTAAAATAGGCGCGACGAGCGTCCGCGCTCTTACGGGAGCGGGGGTTGGAAAGCGCCATGAAGGGCGGCTTACGGTCATGACGGATTTAAAGGCATATCGCATACTCGACGCGGCCGCGAATCGCGGGCGCGAGGCGCTGCGCGTGATCGAAGACGCGGCGCGGTTCATCGGCGACTCTCAGGAACTGACGCGCGCGCTCAAGGAGTTGCGCCACCTCTTCGCGGCGACTTCCGAAAAGCTCGACCGGGACAAGAGGTTCGCCGCGCGCGATACGGTCGGCGACGTCGGAACGACCGTCGAGACGCCCGACGAGTATGAGCGCGCGTCGTTTAGAAGCGTCCTCGTCGCGAACTTCGCAAGACTCGAAGAATCCGCCAGAAGTCTCGAAGAGTTTTCCAAACTCGTCGAACCCCGGCTCGCTAAAGAATGGGAGCGGATCCGCTACCGCGCCTATACGCTCGAAAAACGCGTCTACGAGGCGGCGAAACGGTTCGACGCCGAACGAGACGACTGACGGCGCTTGTCTTCTTTTCTCCTCCGACGCCCGTCTTTAAGATTGTTCCATTCGACCGCAAGAAAAAAAGTCCCGGCTACTTCGCCTGAGATTTCATCAATTCTTCAAATTCCGCGACGCTCATTTCGGCCTCTTCCGCCGCTTCGGAAATTGTCAACCGTCCTCGGCGCCGACGACGGTCCGCGAAAGTTCCGGCGAATCTCACGGACGCTTGGAACTGCTCTTGCGTTTCTTCGCAAAATACGCTATTCCTGCAACGGCGCGTCGTCGTTTTACGGTTTTCATCAGTTTCGGAAAACGACGCGGCGCTTTGAAATCGCGGGAGTCATGGACGACCGCGCGCGAAAGAGACAGGAAGTCGCAGGTTCGGCAATGGAAAAATCACAAGATCGCGGAAAGGGATTGTTAAGGTCGCGGACGGTCGTCGGACTCGCCGCGCTAGCCGCCGTTGCGCTATGGTTAATCGGCGGCGACGCCTTTGCTTACGACGACTATGGACGTCCGCTCTATTCGTCGTCCGATTCCGATTATCAGGACGTCGGCGACGGCGAGTATATTGACGACGAATACGTCGTCGCGGACGATATTCCAGACTTTAACTCGCCCTACGCGCTGAGTTCCGGGTCGGAGGGATACGGGTATTTCAGCCCGAACGGTTCGCCTGAACTAGGTTCGAACGCGTGGCTCGACGCCGAAACCTCCGCGATTCAAGAGCGACGCTCCGCCGCCGGTAAAAACGGAATCCTTGAGGCGACGTCCGGAAGAGGAACGACCCCGAAAAAAGTCCAATCGAAGGGGCTTTTCGGCTACGCCGTTGAAAACAACGCGCGCGACGGCGAAAACTTCTACGATCGTTGGATCGCCGCCGATTCGGAATCGGACGCGTGGTCGAAACAGATTCTGCCCGTCGGACTCATGTATCCGTCCTATCTCGCCAGTCGCAAGGAATCGCGCCTGCAGAGCATTATCACATACGCCAACGATTACGGAACGCTTTGGGACGTCACGCTCGGAGGACGCGCTCCGATCTTCCGATACGGAAACAAAGACATTACGCAGCCGGAAGGATGGGAAATCGAACTCGAAGGCGCCGCCCTCCTCCGACTCGACTGGGAACGAGATAGAAACCTCGCCGCGACCGACTATCGCGCCGGCGTCCCGATCGTTTACGGAACGCGTCGATGGCAGGTCAAGACGGGGTACTACCACGTCAGTTCCCATCTGGGCGACAATTACCTGATGGACGCGTTCCGACCCCGGGTCCATTATTCTCGCGACGCGGTTATGCTCGGACTCGCGGTCAAGCCGACCGACGACGTCAGACTCTACGCGGAGGTCGATTACGCGTTCCACTGCGCCGGCGCGGCGAAGCCTTGGGAAATCCAAATTGGCGCGGAATATTCGCCGGAATTTACCCCGACGACCTCCAACTGGTCGATCCGCCCGTTCCTCGCGTCGCACGGTCATCTTTATGAAGAGCGCGACTTCGGCGGATACTGGTCGACTCAGACCGGGATCCAGTGGCGCAGCCCGACGAATTCGCTGCTGCGAATCGGCGCGGAGTATTTTATGGGCGGCGACGATTTGTATCAGTTCCATAAAACGTTCCAGCGCAAAATCGGCGGCGGACTCTGGTACGACTTCTAACGAAAACGCGTCTCCCTTCGCAACGTTTAGAGCGCATTTTCCTTTCCAACAGGAGCGGTCGCGCCGAGATAGGCGCCGCTAATACAAGATGAAACGATTCCTAATCAGACTAGCGGGTTCGTCGGTCCTCTGGGGGCTTGTCGCGACTTTTGGATTCTATTACGCGCTCAATCAGGGATACCTTGAAAACGAAACGCTGAGTCGTTACGCGGCGGGGCACCCGGTCGAGTACGTTACGATCGGAATGTTCTTCATCGGGCTCTGCGACCTTGCGTTCAAATACCTCAGAACGCGCCGCGATCGCCGGGCGCTGCGGCGCGGGACGCTCTTTCCTCCGAAAACGTCGGAGAAGGAGCCTCTTTCGAAGGTTAACGGCTACCTCGGCGCGGTCGACAAAGCGCGCGAAGTTCGCGGCGATTCCGCTTATCTCTCGCGGGTCCGAAGCGCGCTCGAGTTCCTAAAACTCGGCGGGGCGCCCGAGGACCTCGACCTTGAACTGCGCCGACTCGCCGACGACGCTTACGACGAGCGCGACGGCGACTACGGCATGGTCCGGACCTTTATCTGGGCGATTCCGATCTTAGGCTTTCTCGGAACGGTCCTTGGCATTACGGTCGCGCTCGGCAGCCTCGACCTATCGCAAATTGAGACGACGAGCGAAAAGCTCGCGGACGGGCTCAAAGTCGCGTTCGACACGACGGCGCTCGCGCTGTCGCTCGTCTTCGCGCTCTATTTCGCGCAGTTCTTCGTCCGCCGTCAGGACGCGGGGATAGCGCGCGGCGTCTCGCGGCTGGTCGACGCGGAGCTCAAAGGCCGATTCTACGACGAAAACGCCGACGACGGTCCCGTCGCGCCGCTCGACGCCTCCTCGTCCGCCGTGAGCCTTATCGTTAAAGCGTTTAGCGACGCGTTGGAAGACTCCGCGCGCCGCCAGACGGAGACGCTCGCCGCGACGACGCGAAACCTCGCCGACGCGTTCGGAGAAGCGCTCGACCGGCGGCTCGCCGAGGGGAGCGGATCGTGGTTCCAGACGCTCGCCGACGCGCAGTCGCGTTTCGTCGAGGGAATCGTCAAGCCGTCGCTCGACGAACTCTCGAAACGTTCCGAACGCTTCGACTCGCTTGAAGAAAAGGTCGCGCAGGAGACCGAGGCGCTCCGTCAGACGCTTCGCGCCTGCGCCGACGTCGCCGCGATCGAAGACCGACTCGCCTCCTCCCTCAAAGAGCTCGCGCAGGTCAACGCGTTTGAAAAGACGCTCTCGAACCTGAACGCCGCCGTCTGCCTTCTCAATTCGCGTCTTTCCGCGCCCCTCTCCACGCCGAATCTCGACAAAGCGCGGCGCGCCGTCAAACGTTCCGAGACGCTCGCCGCGCTCCGCGCGCTCGACGAAACGCCCGTCCCCGCGAAAAACGCCGACGACCCCGCATCCCCCTACCCGCTCAAGCCCGAAGTCGCCAACGAATCCGCTCCGGCCGAACCCCGCGACGCGTCCCCCGACGTTTTCCCCTTCGCCGAACCGCTCGACGACGTTCTCGCGTCGCCCTTCGCGTCCGCCGAATCTGTGGAGACGTCCGAATCTCCCGCCGAAAAGTCGTCGAGACTGCGCGAGGCGCTCGGGAAAAAGAAGCGCTCCGCGTAATTGATCGTCTGAAATTTATTTAATTGCAACGTCTTATGTCGCGTCGTTCAAGAGCCGAGTCCGAAGAAGCGTTTTCGCTCTTCCCTTTTCTCGCCGTTCTCCTCTGCACGATGGGAACGCTCGCGCTCGTTTTCGTTTTGATCGCGCAGAAGACGTCAAGCGGCGAACAGGCGGAGGCTGCGGAAGACGCCGTCGCGGAATTTGACGCCGACGCGGCGCTCGGCGACGTCGGGGAGTACGGTTCGATCATCGGCGCGTCGGAACTCGCCGCCGCGATGAACGGCGGGCTCGATAAGGACGACGACGATCAAGAGAGCGACGCGTACGAAGAGGCGCTCGTCAAGACGGGCGCGGCGACGCTCGAAGAAGTTCTCGGCGAAAAGGAGTCGGTCGAATGGTTTATGAACGAACTCGACGAGATTCGCTCTCATTCCGACGAAATCTTTGAAGAGGGGCGCCGACGGCTCGCGAACGCGGAGGCGGGAATCGCCAAACTTCGCGAAGAGGCGGATTTAGCGCAGCGTCGTTACGACGCGCTCATGAGCGAAAACGAGGACGACGAGGACGCCGACGAACTTCGACGCCAAATCGCCGAACTCGATCAGGCGCTGGAAAAGCTACAAGAAGAGGCGGCGGAACTTCGGGATCAGAACGCCAACGCGAAGAAATCTTACGCGATCGTCCCGTATCAGGGGAAGAAAGGGACCTTCCGCCGACCGATTTACGTCGAATGCAACGACTCGGGCGTCTTCATCAAGCCGGAAAACGTGCGATTCGACGAGCGCGATTTTCTGCTCGCACAGTATCCGGGCAACCCGTTCGACACGGCGCTCAGGGCGGCGTCGCAGCGGATTCTTACGACGGGCGGTCAGAAGACGACGTCCGGCGAAGCGATCGAGCCGTACCCGCTTATTATCGTGCGTCCGAGCGGCTCGCGATATTTCTATTCCGCCGTCGCCGCGCTCGCGTCATGGGGCGAGCTTTACGGGTACGAATTCGTCGAAGAAGACCAAGAGCTGGCGTATCCGGCGCCGGACCCCGTCCTCGCCAAAGTCGCGGCGGATCAGGCGAACGACGCGCGAATGCGAATGCAGGC
>CAMZHY010000263.1 GCA_947307005.1 uncultured Planctomycetaceae bacterium | reverse complement strand
CTCTGACGCCCGGCTTTTATACGAACAAACGTTTTTAAGCGGCGCTTTTTACGCGCCGCCGTCAACCCCCGCGAGTTAGCCCCGTTTTTTCGCGCCGAGGAGGCGCCGATATGAACTACGTGAAATCGCATTGTCGCCGAAGCGTCTTTCGCTTTGCCGTTCTGACGGCGCTCTTTTTACTGAGCGCCTGCCCCGCGTGCCGCCATGACGCTCCCGATTCTCAGTCCGAGCCGGAAAAGCCCGGTCGGTTGGTCCAGCCTTACCTCGTGTCGAACGGCGCGACGACGGAGACGCGCACTTTCCCCGTCGTCATTAAAGAAGGCGCCTCCGCGAAACTTTCTTTCCGCGTTCCGGGCAAGCTTGAGAACTTCGACGTGACGCCCGGTCGGCGATTCAACAAAGGCGACGTCGTCGCGCAGCTCGAAACGCGCGACTATCAGCTTGTCGTGGATCGTTGCCAGCAGGCGCTCGTGGAAGCGCGCGCGGGTCTCAAAGCGATGGAAACGGGCGCCCGTCCGGAAGACCTCGATTCGGCGGAGGCGGGCTACGAGGCCGCGAAATCGCAGCGCGAGACGGCGGAGAAACAGTATCGTCGAATGGAGAGTCTCCACAGCGACGGAACCGCGTCGGAAGTTCAGTTTGACCTTGCGAAGTCAACGTACGACGCCGCGGTCGCCGCGGAGCGCGCCGCCGAGAAGACGCTTGAAAAGGCGCGCAAAGGATCCCGTGAAGAAGAAGTGGAGATGATGCGCGCCAAGATCGCCGGACTCGAAATAGACCTTCAACTCGCCGAGAACAAGCTCAAGGACACGACGCTCGTCGCGCCGTTCTCCGGCGTCGTGACGGAAAAGTTTTTCGACAATCACGAAACGATCGCGCCCGGCGTGACGATCGTAACGCTCGTCGACGACAAATCCTTTGAGGGCGAACTCAGCGTGACGGAAGAGATCGCGCTTCGCGTCGGCGACGTCCAGAAGGTTGAATGTTCGTTCGAGGCGATTCCCGACCGAGTTTTTTCCGCGACTATTAAGGAAGCGTCGACCTCGGTGCAAAAGAATTCGCGTTCTTATTTGACGACGATTTCAATCGACGCCTCTGAACAAGACGGCGCGCTGATCGGAATGGCGGGGATTGCGAAACTCACGCTTTCCGAGTCGAATTCCTCGATGCTTGTTCCCGTCTCCGCGCTTGTCGTCGGCGCCGATCAATCTGGGGACGCGGCGCCCGAAACGACGAACGTTTGGGTTGTCGATAAGGATTCGCTGACGATTTCCCGTCGCGTCGTCAAGATCGGCGACACGGTCGACGACAGAGCGGAGATTCTCGAAGGTCTTTCCGAGGGCGAAACAATCGTTGGCGCCGGCGCTCGTTTCCTGACCGACGGTCAGAAAATTCGCCTTCCGGAAGATATTTGAATTAAGACCACACCATAACGCGATAGATTGTCATGCTGCCAAAATACGCGATTAACAACCGTTTTGTCGTCGGTTTTTGCGTCTTTCTCATAGCGACGGCGGGCGCGTGGTCCTATTTCACGCTCGGACGGTTGGAAGACCCGGAGTTTACGGTTAAAACGGCGGTCGTCGTCACGCTCTGTCCCGGCGGCTCCTCGGAAGAAATTGAGGAGCGCGTCACGAACGTCGTCGAACGCGCCGCGCAACAGATCAGAGGCTTGAAGACGATACGTTCCATCTCCAAGCCGGGCGTTTCCTTCGTTTTCGTCGATCTTCAGGAGAGTCTGAAACCATCCGAGATGCCGGAGCGTTGGGAGGACCTTCGCAACAAGTTGGCGACGATAAAAACGGAACTGCCCGTCGAGGCGTTTCCGCCCGTCGTCAACGACGATTTCGGCGACGTCTACGGATGCGTTTTCGCCCTCACTGCGGACGGATTCACCGACGCGGAGCTCATTGATCAGGCGCGCAATCTCCAACGCGAACTGCTTCTTGTAGATCAAGTTCGCCGCGTCGAGCTTTGGGGGCTTCCTTCGGAACGGATCGAAGTGGAGATTTCTCGCGCGCGAATGGCGGAGCTTAACGTCAAGCCCGCGCAGATATACCTCATGTTGCAGAGTCAGAACCTCGCGATCGATTCGGGAACCTTCGACGTCGACGGGACGAAAATCCGCGTCGCGCCTTCAGGTCGCTTTGAATCCCTCGAAGAAATTGAGAATCTGCACCTTCCCGACGGAATCGTCGCGGGCCTTCTCGGGGTCGCGGACTCGGTTCTCGAAGACACGCCGATCGATTCGGCGATTTCTCGTTTCGACGACAAGGAAGGGGAGGGCGCCCGTCAGATTCGATTGAAAGACGTGGCGACGGTGCGTCGCGTTACGAACGACGAGCCGACTCAAATTCTGCGGTGCAACGGCGAGCGCGCCGTCGCGATCGCGCTTTCTCCCATTCCTAACGGCAACGTGCTTCTCATGGGGCGCGAGGTTCGCAAGAGGCTCGAAGCGGCGCTCGAAGACATGCCGGCGGGCTTCAATATCCAAGACGTCAGCTATCAGCCGGACAGCGTTCAGGTTTCGATTCACGCCTTTACGAAAAACCTCTACGAGGCGATCTGCATCGTGACGCTGGTCGTTATGGTCGCGATGGGGTGGCGGAGCGGCATTCTCATCACGAGCAGTCTGCTGGTCGTTCTTCTGGGGACGTTCTGCGTTCTTCGCGCGCTGGGGGTCGATTTGCAGCGCACCTCTTTGGGGTCGCTAATCGTCGCGCTCGGCATCCTCGTCGACGACGCGGTCGTCGTCGGCGACCTGATTCTCGTGCGAATGCAGCGCGGCATGGAGCGCAAAGAAGCGTGCGTCGACGGAACGCGTCGCGCCGCGTTCCAGCTCCTCGGCGCGACTCTCGTCGGCGCGCTCGCGTTCTGGCCCGTGTACCTTTCCCCGAACATGGTCGGCGAGTACGCGCGTTCGCTCTTCATCGTCGTCGGCGTCTCGCTCATCATCAGCTGGTTCGTCGCGATGCTTCAGACGCCGGTCGTTTACTACTGGTTCGTCCGCGTTAAGCCGACGAAAGACGCCGCCGATCCGCACTCGGGCTTCATCTATCGGCTCTACCGCCGGACGCTCGAGGGGACGCTGCGTTTCCGGTATCTGGCGCTTCTCATTCTCCTCGTCGCGCTTTTCTTCTCCATCGAGGAATTTAAGCGCGTTCCGCAGATATTCTTCCCTCGCGCTCAGCGCGCGCAGTTTATGGTCGATTTCTGGGAACCGGAAGGGACGTCGATCAACAAGACCGCCGCCGATCTCCGGAAAGTCGAAGAATACTTGCTGCAACAAGAAGGCGTGACGAACGTCGCGAGTTTCATCGGCGCGGGACCGCCGCGATTCTATCTCCCCTACGAGCCGGAGATTATTAACTCGAGCTACGCGCAGATCGTCGTCAACGTCGATTCGATCGCGCGCATCGACGAAATCATCGACCCGTGCGAGACGTGGCTCGCCGATCATTGCCCCGAGGCGGAAACGCGCGCGCAGCGCTTCGCGCTCGGTCCGACGACGAAGACGGAGCTTGAACTGCGCGTGAGCGGCCCTGATCGTCGCGTCGTTCGCGGCCTAAGCGAACGGGTTAAAGAAATTCTGCGCGCCGAGCCGGACGCGAAATTCGTCCGCGACGACTGGCGACAGGATATTCCTAGTTGGAAACCGAACTATTCGCAGACGAAGGGACGCCAGGCGCTCATCACGCGCAGCGAGACCCTGTTCGCGCTCCGGTGGGCGACCAAGGGAATCCCGTGCGGATACTATGCCGACGGCGAAGAACAGCTTCCGATCATGTTTCGCGCCGCGGAAGCGGATCGAAACGATCCCGAGGCGCTCCGCAATCTGCCCGTCTGGGGACTGGGGTCCAAAAGCGTGCCTCTTATGCAGGTGTGCGACGACGTCGATTACGTCTGGGAACCGGGGATCATCTGTCGCCGCAATCGCATTCCGACGGTTACGGTCGGCGCGGATCCGATCAAGGGCAACTGGTCCGATTTAATTAAATCCGTTCAGCCGAAAATAGCGGAACTCGAACTTCCGCCGGGATATTCGATCGAATACGGAGGACAGTACGAGCGTTCGCAAGACGCGACGCAGGTGCTCCTTAGCAAGACTCCTATCGCGTTCGTCTTCATGGCGATTATCGTCGTCGCGCTCTTCAACGGGATCCGTCAGCCGCTCATCATCGTGCTGACCTTCCCGCTCGCGTCGATCGGCGTCACGCTCGGCTTGCTCGCGCTGAATAAATCGTTCGGATTTATGGCGCTCATCGGCGTCATGAGTCTGCTCGGAATGATGGTGCGCAACGGCGTCGTGCTCATGGACCAAATCGAAGAGGAACTCGCCAAGGGCGAAAGTCCTTACGACGCGATCGTCGACGCGTGCGTCGAGAGAATGAGACCTGTTACCGTCGCCGCGATGACCGTCATCGTCGGCATGATTCCGCTGCTGCAGGATCCGCTCTTCGACTCGATGGCGACGGCGATCATGTTCGGTCTGATCTTCGCGACGGTTCTGACGCTCTACGTCGTGCCGATCTTCTATTCGATCCTGTTCCGCGTGCGGACGGGCAAGGCGCGAGCGAAAAAGTAGCTTGCCGCTTTGGCGACGCTTGATTTTGACGAAGGGGGCGCGTATACTCACGAGAGAACGCGCCCCCTTTGGCGTATAAGGCGCAGACGTCGCGTTTGGTTAAAACGCCGTTTGCTTCTCCTCGTAAGGAATTGTCCGTGAATAGAATCAACAGGACGCCCTTATTGACGTTTTTATTCAACAAAACCTAAGGTCGCTCAAATGCTCAATATATTTGGAAAAGAGAGAGGCGTAAAACGAGACGGTTTTACCCTTGGCAAATTCTTCGTCGTTATTGCGGTCCTCGGTTTCTTGTTCGCCTTGCCTGAACGGGGATCTGGAATGGATCAGTTCAAGGTTGTCGGTTACGCGCCAAACTGGTATGGAACGGGGTATCTGGACAGGATCGATTACAGCCAAGTAACGCATCTGATTTACGCGTTTGCCATTCCGACGGAGGATGGGGAAGTCCGACCTTTAAACGACGGCGGCTTCATGGCCGCGCTGGTCAAAAAGGCGCATGAAAACAACGTGAAGGTCAGTATCGCGATCGGCGGTTGGTCGTATAAGGGAAAACCGCTTGAGTCCACCTTTGCCGCGGCGACCGACACGGACGCCAAATGCAGGACGCTGGCAAACGCCATGTTGAAGGTCGTGGACGATTACGGACTCGACGGAATCGACGTCGACTGGGAATATCCAAGAGCCAATACAAGTCGCCAGTACGAGACTTTAATCAAGTATTTGAGGGAGGGACTCGACCGGAGAGGGGAAGGGAAGATCCTTACCTCCGCAGTTACGGGCTTCATGGCCGCCGACTATTCCTCGACGGCGCTTGGTTGTTTGAATTGGGTCAACGTCATGGCTTACGACGGCAACGGGGGAAGCGGACATTCTCCGTATCAGTATGCGGTAGACAGCGTGAACGCTTGGAAAAAAGTCGGACTTCCCAACGAGAAAATTGTGCTCGGCGTACCGTTTTACGCGAGACCGAGCTGGGCTTCCTACAAGGATTTAGTCGCCGCCGATAAGAATAACGCCGCGAAGGATAAAACCGAATATAAAGGCGCGACCGCGTATTATAACGGGTTGGAG
>CAMZHY010000262.1 GCA_947307005.1 uncultured Planctomycetaceae bacterium | reverse complement strand
TTCTGATACCGTCTCATCGTCGACCACACGCCCATATACGCGGAATCTCGCTCCGTTCCGTCGTGAACGGCGTTCTTGAAGTTCGTGTAGTCGATCGCCATAATCTCGCTTTTGGCGATCTCCGCCAACTTCTCGCGGTCAAAGTCCATGCGGTAAGGATAGTCCGTATCCGGCAAGCTCACGACCTTCGGTTCGACGCCATACGCTTCGCAGAGCTTTTCCAAATCGCCCTGAAATCGCGCCCGAACGTGAATTAACTTTTCGTCGTCCCAGTTCTGAACCGCGCTGAAAAATCCGTGTTTCGTAAATAGCCACATCTCTTTTACTCCTTTTTGTCTAGTTATTTTTGTAGTCTGGAAAAATCGACCAATCAACCTTCGGCGGGAATCTTAACGCCGCATACGTTGAGATAATACAATTCTCGTGTAATGCGCCGCAAATATGGATCTCTCCATAACAAACAGCCTCGAAGTTCCCATCGCATCTCCCGACGTTTCACGGCGACTACGCGTGCCACGTAATCTCCCACTTGCCGACTATGTTCTTCAAAAGGTATGGACCGAGCGTCGCGTTTTCGGCAAAATCGTCAGGATCGTCCGCGCTAAATTCGAATTCTTCCTCTTGCTCGCCATGGCGTGTTGAAAACACGCTGAAACCGGGAACGAATGACGTTGTTATCAGCGCAGTATATTCTTTGTACTTGACTTCAAATTCACGACCATAGAGCAAAACTATAACAACATCCTCAATCGTTTTTAATTCCTGATTCCAATCGCCGTAGTTAAATCTCTCTATCTCGTCTTTGTACTGCAAACGTTTGCGATCCAACAATTCCTCTTTCAGGAGTTTTTCGCGATAAAATTCATCCACTGTCTCCCTATCGACGTCGGTATTTGCGGAACTTGCATCGATTATCCCGAACGGCGTCTCCCATTTGAATTCTATCCATTGGTATTTCGGGTCGCCGTTAGGGTAACAAACGTCGTCGCCGTTTTGCGAGAAATTCTCCGGAGGTTCCGATAATCGTTGCGGGTCGTCAACCATAGAAACTCTGTCGAAACTAGTGGTATCACTCAATTTATCACATGTCTCTTCTTTCAACGAATCGTCTTCGCATGGAAACTCCTCTGGATAAAACTCTCTCATATCAACGGAAACTAACTCAAGCAACGTCTCCTCTTGGAATTCGATCTGTTCTTGCTTGGAGGGAAGCGGAATGGGATCGCCGCCTTTCGCCATCCCGTGAAGATAAAGCGCAAGACATTCCCGCGCGTTCGCAATAGCGTCGGCGACAGTCTCGCCGCTGGAAACCGTTCCCGGAAGATCGGGGAAACGAATCCCATAACCGTCTGAATACGGTTCAAGGACAGCGTAAAATGCGTAAAAGCGTTTCATTTTCATTAAGCGTATTCCTTTGTCTCCTCATTCTATCCCAAACCTCCTCGTAACGCTAGTGTATTCGCATATCGATAGGCTTTATCCTGCGAACGCGTCTGAATTCGCTTCGACCGTCCCGACGCGGGCGCAATTCGACGCTCTGTCGATTGTAACCGCGCCGCAGGAGAAATAAACGGATTTTAAAAGGACAGCTTGCGCAAGGGCGTCGGCGGGATATAACAAATGGACGATTTGGCGCGCCGAATGAACGGATCAAACGGGGAACGACGGATTCTCCTCGGAAAATGAGCGGACTTCTCCTCAACGTTCGGATCGACGCGCTTGCGCTAGAGACGACGACGCTATGAAGCAAGATAATATGAAGACCGAACAAAAGAGAATCAGCTTTCGGAAACTGGCGCTGGAGACGCTGCCCGAGATATGGGGCTTTCAGATTCTCGCTTCGCTGATGATGGTTGTTCCAGCGGGAATTCTAATGACGCTGCTTAACAGCGTCGCCGAAGCCGGAGACGGAGCGTTGACCTCCGCCGATCTTCGCGCAATGTTTCTGAGTTGGCGGACGCCCCTGCTGCTCATTCTCGGTTTCGCGCTGATCCTTTTGTATACCGTCGTCGAGATATTCGCGCAAATCTACATGAACGGCGACGTTCTTTCAGGCGAGAGGATTCGAACGTGGCGGGAAATTAAGAAAGGACTCCGTCCTGCAAAACGCTTCCTGAATCCTACGGGGATTCTGGTATTGCTCTATATCTTCATCGCGGCGCCGCTGTGCGGGATCGGATTCTCCATCAGTCTCACAAAGTCCTTCTATATTCCCAACTTCATTATGGACGTCGTTCTGTCGACGCCCCTCTACGCCGGATTATACGCGGCGCTGATTCTCGTCTTGATCTGGATCGGCTATCGCTCCATATTCATCCTCCATGGAGTCTTGCTCGACGATATGAATCCCGCCGAAGCCCGAAAAGCTTCCGCGGCGATCGTCAAAAAGAATGGAAAGCGGTTTGCTTTGGGGATGTTGAAAACGCTGGCGATCCTGGCGCTCGTTCAGGGCGCGGTCTACATCCTGTTTCGCACCCTGCCTGACCTTTGGCTTGCGCCCCGCGGCAGCGAACTGCCGAACGGTTACTTTTTTGACGTTTCGGCGCTCGACGGATTATCGTCTCTTTCCAAGACGGACTTCACGATCGTGAGCTACCGCGTCCTCTGCGCGGCGACAATTCTTGTAGGAGGCTATCTCGTTTCAATTACCAGCCTGCTCTGCGGATCCTATCTCATGCTGCGGCTGACCAGGTATTATCTGGAATTCACGGGAGGCGAATCGGAACTTTGGCCGGAGCGTCCAAAGAAATCCCGTTTTCCTTGGAAACTGCAAGCCATGATCGTCGTGTTCGTCGTGATTTTGCTCGGATCCGTCGCCGTCGGGCTGTTCTATAATCAACTCATAGAACGGGAGGAGCCTGTGAAAATCGTCGCCCATCGCGCCGGGGGGACGATGGCTTTGGAAAACTCCATTGAAGGGCTCAAGCTTGCCATCGAACACGGCTGTTACGGAAGCGAGATTGACATACAGAGGACAAAAGACGGTCGTTACGTCGTCAATCACGACAAGACGTTCAAGCGGCTGACCGGCGTAAACAGGGCGCCGAAGGATATGACGCTGGCGGAAGTTCGGGAGCTTCGGATTCGGGACGCGAAAGGCGGCGCGAATGTTCCCGTCGCGACGCTGGAAGAAATGCTGGAAACGATCAAGGGTAAAGAAAAGCTTTTCATCGAACTCAAGGGCGTTACCGCCGATCGGCGGATGGTCGACGATACGGTCGCTATCGTCCGCGCGCATGATTGCGTTTCCGACGTGGTTCTTATCTCCCTGAACTACGACATTATCAAATATGCGGAGACGAACTACCCCGAATTTGAAACGGGCGCCTTGTTCTTCATGGGTTTAGGCGATATTTCCAAGCTGAAGTGCGATCTGCTCATTATGGAAGAAGAAATAGCGACCGAAACGAGAATTATGCAGATTCATCAAGCCGGAAAACAAGCGATCGCCTGGACGGTCAACACCGAAAAAGGCATGCGCGCTTTTCTCACTAGCAACGTGGACGCGATCATTACCGACGAGATAACGCTTGCCGAAAAAGTCCAAGCAAAGCTGGACGAACGTACCGACCTTGAAGTCATGGAAGATTGGTTGAGCGAGGCGTGGAATTGACGGTAAGCCCCGTAATCCGTAAGTCGCAACATTCTAGCGCCTTTCTATAGATGCGCCGCGACGGATTCCTGCGGCGTTTTCTTCCGTCTAAACGTTCTTCGTCAAAGTCGGGGTTACGAGGTCGAGTCTGTCGCCGCTTTTATCCTGTCAATCGCGTCCGAATAGGTTTTGATCGTCTTGACGCGAGCGCCGTTTATAAATCAAACGCCGGAAAACCGCCGAAAACAGGGAGACGTCTTGCGAGGCGAAAGTCTGGCGGATATAACAAATAGAGCGACGGATTCGCGTTTTTTCGCGCGTCGTTTCTCTCGCGACGACGGCGGGAGAGTCGCCTCGGAACCGTTCCCACTGAAAAGGACGCAATATGAAAAGAACAACTTCGCAGTCTCTTATTATCGCGCTGACGTTCGTGTCGGCGCTGATTTCGTCGGTCGCGTTCGGACGCGACTGGGGCGCGGAAGAGCGCTTTGCGGTCGTCAACCCGATCGTTCGCTCGGAACTCGCCGACGTCCTCGATATCTCCGGGGAATGGGATTTCAAAACCGACAACGCGATCGCTTACCGACTCGGGGTCGGGCACGGCGTTTGGGGCAATTTTAGCTACAACTGGTCGGAAGCGCGCAAGATCAGAGTTCCGGGAGTCTGGGAGGCGCAGGGCGTCGGCGAGCCGGGCCCGAGCCGTCCGTGGGATCCGGTCTGGGACAAAGGCGACTGGGACCTTCGGAACCGTTACGTCGGGCACGCGCTTTATCATAAGGAAGTCGATATTCCCGCAAGTTGGGAAGGCAAACGCGTCTGGCTCAAGATCGGCGGGGTCGGCGCGAACGCGTATATCTGGGTCAACAGCGAGCGCGCGGCGTACGTCGACACATACTGCGGCGCGCGCAAATACGACGTGACGTCGCTCGTCAAACCGGGCGAAAAGACCGAGATCATCGCGCTCGTCCGCAACGACGTCCCGCACCGCGTCGGGCTCCCCGCCGACACGGAACGCTTCGGCGGGTTCTATCGCAACGTCGAACTGGAAGCGACGCCCGACGTTTACGTCGACGACGTCTGGGCGCGCGGTTTCGTCCACTCCAAATCCGCCGACGTCCGCGTTTACGTCAAATACACGACCGAAGACGGAAAAGCCGCGCCCAATTACGAAGACGAACTTTCTCCCGGTCAGCGCGAGTTGTGCGAATCTGTCGCGCGCCCTGCCATTATGGGGAGGATACTCGGCGCGATTGAAGGCTTCTCCTCGATCGACGTGACGATCAAAACGCTCGACGGCGAAGTCGTCGGAACCGAAACACGTTCCAACGAAATCGAATTCTCTAATAGGGGGTTAGGGGCTCTTCCCTTCCGTTTCAATATCCCGATCAAAGACTGCAAACTCTGGACCCCGGAAAGCCCGAATCTTTACCTCGCCGACGTCGTTCTGCGCGACGAAAACGGGAACGCGATTCACGGCTGGACCGAACGCTTTGGCGTGCGCGAGTTTAAGGTCGTCGGCGACCAGTTCTTCCTGAACGGGCAGCCGTATTTCCTCCGAGGCGGCGGCGACCACAACTACGACCAGATCGAACTCTTCGAACTCGGCGATCACAAGCAGTTCCACGACCACATCGCGCTCTATAAGCGCGCGGGCTTCAACTACATGCGGTTCCACACGCACAGCCCGTTGCCGGAATATTTCGAGGCGGCGGACGAACTCGGACTGCTGCTCCAGCCGGAGCTGCCCTATTATCACGACGTTCCGTGCGAGGGTTTCGAGTTCAACCCGAAGCGCGAAATGTTCGAGTCGTTCCGAACGAATCGCCGCTACGTCTCTTTCGCGACCTATTCTTACGGCAACGAAGGATTCCTCGGCGAACCGCTCGATCAGGAGATGTATCAGTGGGTTAAGAAGTACGACCCGGACCGACTTGTAATTCATCAAGACGGCGGAGTCGGCAACCGACCGGAAGTCAACAGCGATTTCGTTACGAACGGAACGAGCGGCGCGTCGATCATCAACCCGTGGACGCCAGGCGACCACGACGCGCTGACCGCGCCCTTCGTCGCGCACGAATATCTGAACCTCG
>CAMZHY010000261.1 GCA_947307005.1 uncultured Planctomycetaceae bacterium | reverse complement strand
ATATCGGAAAACCGCGCGACGCTTGGATAAACGCCGCCGTAATCGTTCTAACGGCTATTCAAAAAGGAAACGTTAGCCAAACCGTTCGACGCGGTTTTACTCATTCATTTTACTCAAATTCGCCGCAAACGTCTCTTGTGTTTTTTTTCGTAATTAATTATTCTCACTCGTCCGAAGGAAAGCTTTTTCTTCTTTGGGACGCCTCTTTGCAGGGAAGGGAGAGACGAGAATGACTTGCGATATGGAAATTGAACAGGGGTTGACTTTCGCTCGCGCTCGGCTTGCGAAACGATTGCAGGACGTTTCCGACGATCCTTCAGACGCCGCCGACCTCGCGCTGGCGATTCTCGCGCTCGTCGCCGCTCGCGACGCGCGACGGCGCGAACGACCCGCGATTCTGAAAATGAGCGACTATTCGACCTCGCGTCCTCGTTCTTCGCGCGCGTATGGCGAAGATTCCGCGCCTGCGACGATCAATTTCGAAAAAGCAGCCGCCGCCTTTTCGAAATCTCGCGCTCAGACGCAGCCTTCGTTTCAGGATTCGTACGCCGAGTCGAAAACGCCCCGTTTGAAGTTATATCGAGGGGATTGAAATTGAATCGATAATTAGATCGGCGGCGACGAGACGTCGCCTTCCGCAACGACAAGGGCGGCGCGATTATTTCACGAATCGCGTCGCCCTTGCTATTTTCATCGCAGTTTTCGAGATCATTTCTCGGGCAGTTCGATCACGAGATCGTCGTCGTCGACTTCGGGAATCGTGAAGTCGTCCGCGTTGGTTTCCAACTCCGTCTTTGCGTCGGACGCGCTTGAGGGCTTGAGGAAGGGCGGCGTTTTGACGTCGTTTGGGGAAGTCGGGACGTCTTCAACGTCGCTTGCGGCGGCGATTCCACGCGCCTCGTTGGAAACTGCCGAAGATTTCGCGCTCGTTGGACGCGTCTCGCCCGTTACGAGTTCGGCGAGTCGCGCTTTCGACTTGCAGAGGACGACGAGCCTAGCAAACAGTTCTTCCGGTTTGCCGTTGGAGAGCGCGAGACGACGCTGCGTCACGCCCGTTTTCGCGCTGGGGTTGAGTATCGCGCGTAGCGGAGGACCGGAGAAGGGCGTCGGCGTAAAGAAAACCCCGTCGCGGGAATCAAGTCGCGACTGATTCTGGAACATAAAGAGCGGAATTTGTCCCAAATTAAAGTCGGTGACGATTTTTCCCGTTGCGTCGACGCCCTGAAGTCGGCCGTCTTTAAGGACTTTGATCCGCATTGCGCGACCCGTCGGCGCGACGCGTCCTTCCTCGATGACAAGCGCGTAACGCCGCTCGTCGCGAAGGAGCGCGACGGAACCCGTCGCGTCGATTGTTTCGAAATCGCCCGCTTTCGTGAAGAAGCTCTCTCCCGAGAGCAGGTCGACGACTTGAAACCAGAACGGCTCGTCTAGAGCAAGCGCCCAGTCCGCGCCGGGCGCGTCGACATACTGACTCTCCGCGTCGGAGAACCGCGTAAAATCGCGCTGCCGCCAGTCTCGTTCGCGGCGTCCGACGACGTTTCGATTAATCTCCGCGTCGATCCACATCGGCCAAAGTCGTTCGATTTCCGCGTCAAGGGATTCGAACGTGCGCATTTGCGACGGCGTAAGGTCGCACGACCCGAAGTCGATTTTGGCGACGGCGAGCGTTTCGTTCAGAAGCGACTCGAGGTTCGAATCGAGCTCGCCGGGCGATTGTTGAGGAGTCGAGCCGAAGTCGACTTGGGGATTCTCCGGGACTAGCAGCGCGGCGCCGGGCGCGTCGAGGGTCGAAACGTCAATTTCTTCCGGCAACGGCGCGGTCTCGTCGATGATGTTGGCAAACTCTTTGAAGAGCGGCTGATTCGAGAGCGCGCGCATTTCCGCCTCGTCGATCGTCTCGTCGGGAACCGTCGGAACAGGCTCGTCGTTCGCTTTCTGAACGGCGGCGGGGGGCAGTTCTTCGACTTCTTCGTTTTCAGTCGGAGCCGATTGGACTTTTCCGTCGTTTTCATCCGTGGAAAGGACGAGGGGTGCGGAAGATTCGTCTCCGTCCTCTACGAGCGCGAAATCGATTTCATCCGGTTCGTCGGCGCGAGTGAACGCTCGCGCCGAAGCGGTCGCGCCGGAACCTAGCGCGAGGGCGACGACGCTGGTCGTCGCGGCAACTGCAAGCGCTATTTTTCTTTTCATAACGGCTATAACCTCCCTATCTGAGATACGAACGCGAAAGAATCGACATTTCGCGTAAGGCTCGCTACTCTCGGACGAGTCCCATTTTGACGAGTTTTTCGAGCGCCTCGTCGCGTTCGCGGCAACGTTCGAGCGCTTGCCATGCCGGGTCGCAACTTTCCATGAACGCGGCGCGGGACGCGGGAATCTCGCCCTTAGCGGCGAGTCGAGCGATCGTTTCCCGCTCGAGTTTTGAGAGCGTCATGGAGTCGAGTCGGTAGTCGACGAACGCTTGATACGAGAGGGGGAAGAGGGGACGGACGATCTCTTCTCCGATAATCGTCGCGTATCGTCGGATTTCGAGCTGCGCGTGTTCCTCCATGCGGAGTTCGAGGAAATGGAACAGGTTGTGTAGGTCGCATTTCCAGTACGCTTGCGTGTATGTCGAAAGAGGCAGGTCCTTACGCGCCTGTTCTCTCGCGACCCCGAGCTGAACGCGCTCCTCGTAGAGTTCTCGCGCCGACGCCTGAAACGCGCGCTCCGATTCGGTGAGCTTCGCGCCTTCTTCCGGATCGAAGAATCCTGCGCTTCCCTGGCGGTTGCTCGTCGCTTGGAATCGCCACGCGTCCGGCTCCGTCGTCTGGGCGGAGTCGATTGCGACGGAATAACGCGTCGAGTACTCGTTCACCGACGCCGAGCGGTGACGAATCCACTGACGCCACGCGTCCATCGGAACGCGAACGAGCAGTTTGACCTCCGCCATTTCGAAGGGCGTCGTGTGCCGATGACGCATAAGGTAACGGATCAAGGTCCTGTCGTCGGAAACCGATTTCGTACCGGCGCCGTAACTTACCCGCGCCGCTTGGACGATCGCGTCGTCGGACCCCATCGCGTCGACGAGACAAACGAAACCGTCGTTGAGGACGGGAAATTTCTTCCAGCGGAGTTGTTCAAGCGCGTCGTCGTTGTTCGCCATTGCGAGTCGCCTTCCTTAGTAGTGGATTCAAACGGACGCCCCCTTGCGTCTAGGTATGCGATTTTGACGCGATATCAACGAAGGACGTCGGACTTTTTGTCTATTTTGAGGGAAGTGATTTGAGCGTCTGTAGCAGTTCCGATTTCGTATAGAGACCGCGCAAGACGATCGGCGAATCGGGCCGTTCCGGTTCAAAGATCATGAGCGTCGGCACCTGCCGGGCGCCGTTTGCGTCGAGAAGCTCGTTAATTGCGAGAATTTCGGGCGTCTTCGCGTCCTGATTCGTCCAATCCGCCGTAAGCGTGACGATATTCTTTTCGTCGACGATCTGTTCGACTTCGGGCGTGTTAAGAACCGTTTTTTCGAGGAACTTGCAGTTCATGCACCAGTCGGCGGTGAAGTCGACGATGACGACGCGTCCCGCGGCGAGTTCGCGGTCGAGCGTCGCGCGGTCGAAGAGTCGCCAGCGTTTCTGATCGAGAAGCCCCGCGCGCTGGGCGCGGATCGCCCAGCGAGTCGCCTTCGCGACGCTCGCGCTCTGAAGCGTCGTCTTGAGCGGATTGAACGGGAAATTAAAGGAACAGCACGCGACGACGGCGACGACGAGCGTCGAGACGATCCAACCTTTGATCTTCTTGCTCGGTTTCTCGATTTCGTACTGATTTCTTCCGACGTTCCAGCACGCAAACCAGAGCGCGAAGAGGAGCGCGAGGGTCGGAATCAGAAATTCAAGGGGCGCGGAGTAGAGAATCCAAATCACGGCGATCAGGAGAAAATACCCCATCGTTTTGCGAAACGTCTCCATCCATGCGCCCGGTTTCGGGAAGAACTTCAGAAGTTCGGGAAACGCGCCCGCGATCAGGAACGGGGACGCCATTCCCAGACCAATCACGAGGTAGACGAGAACGACCAGTCCAGTCTGACCCTGTCGCGTCGTCTCGCTCGCCCAGTCGAGCGCGGGACTCAGTAGCGGCGCGCCGCAAGGAATTGCGAGGAGCGTCGTTATGATTCCCTTGAAGACCGCGCCGACCGGTCCTTCTTTCGAGGACAGTTCGTTGGAGCGTTCTCCGCCGAGGAAGGCCGGCGTCTGGAGTTCCCACACGCCCATAAGACTCAGCGCCATGACAAAGACGATCGCGCTCATGATAATTTGGAAAAGCGCGCGTCCGAAAAGGAAACTCAGACCGACGCTGGCGAACGCGAGCGCGCCGAAAACGATAAGAACGCCGAGCGTATACCAGACGTTAAGTAAAAACGCGCTCGCTCGACTCTTTCCCGCCTGTTCGAAGAAGGAAAGAATTTTCAGCCCGACGACGGGAAGAACGCAGGGAGTGACGTTCAACACGAGTCCGCCCAAAAAAGCGACAAGGAGAAGCGTCGCGACGCCGCGAGAGGATCGTTTCGACTCGGGGTCGATAATATTGCCGCCGCATTTCTCCGGCGGATCGACGACTCCGGACGAATCGGAAACTTCGGGCTTCGGGATGGCGGCGAGAATCGGCGCGACGTCGACGTCTTTATAGGAGACTGAAAAGTCGACTCTTTTCGGAACGCACGCGCCCCCTTCGCCGTTGGAGCAAACGAGCGCGTCGACGACGCCGGAAACGACGACGTTCGAAAGATCGACGGACTCGGAGTCTCCTTCCGCGTAGATTGGCGCGAGCCATTCGACGGTTCCGACGAGTTCTTCGAGCGTCTGACCTTCCGCGTCTTTGGCGATTTCAATCGCGCTCGCGAGTCGGAACTCGCCGACTGTGAGCGTCGTTCCGTCGGGCGCGCCTGAAAGGGCGACGTCGACGAATTTCGTCGGCAACCCGCCGGCGCCTTGCGTCGGGGAATAGATATGAGAATCCGGGGCGACGGTCGTTTGGAGTGAAAGGAAACCGACGAGCGTCTTTTCGTCTGCGCGCCAAAAATCGGGCGCGCCATCTGGAACGGGCGAGACGGCGCCTTGAACCGTCAGCGGCTCGTCTTTTTCGGTTGAAAAGGAATCGAGCTTGACCCCGAAGTCAGCCGCCGAAAAGCCGCCGATCGAGTTCGAATCTCCGCCGCCGGAGAAATAACTCTGCGCGCGAGCCGAACCGACTCCTATCGCTAAGAGAACGAACGTCGTCGCCGCGATGAGAAGCGGCTGGCAAAACGAGCGCGGACGCGTTGACATCGAAGCCTCCGAATACCGTTGAACGACGAGCGCGGAACCGACGTCGCGCCCAATTTCTTGAATTTTTACGCGTCTATTGTATAACGACCGCCGGAAATAGAAATAGACTTTTGCGTTTTGACGCGATTCTTTAGTGGTTTTCGCGCCGTTTAACGGAGGACAACGTTATGCGCTCCGTCCATTTCCCCCGTGGAATCGCGGAGACGTTTGGTCTAAGGAAATGGCGAATATTACGCCTTCAAAAAGAAATGATAAATCAGCGTATGCGCTTAACCGTCTTTCTCCTGCCGAGGGGAGCGGGGTCGACTCCTTCATGTGATTATTTCGCAACGTTCTAAGAAATCGGCGGAACTTGCTCTTTTATAGCAGATCGGAAGAGCACA
>CAMZHY010000260.1 GCA_947307005.1 uncultured Planctomycetaceae bacterium | reverse complement strand
AATTAGTTCGACGCCGTCGGAAAAGACGGCTTCTTTGAGCGAGATACACTCTTTAAAAGCGCGGTACCCGATGGTTTCGAGCGTCGAAGGAAACGAAACTTCTTCCAACGAAACGCAACGCTTAAAAGCGCTGCGCCCGATTTCACGGAGTCCTTCGGGAAGGACGACTGAGACGAGTCCCGCGACGTCGCGGAACGCTTTGTCGCCGATTTTGAGGACGGGTCGCCCCTTGATTCGAGCGGGAACGACGAGCTTTCCATCGAAGTTGGGAGAATAGAGAAACTCGTTGGAGAAACCGGTAACGACGATTCCCGCGGGGAGTTCTTTACTTGTCAAATATTTTTCGTCAAGTTCCGTCATGGAAGAAAACCTCGTAAAGAAGAGCCTGAGGAAAAGAGCGAAGGGATGTTACGGCGTTTTGCGTTTTGCCGCGAAGAGCGCCGCGACCCGAACCGCTTCGATTAAACTTTTGGTCGTCGCGATTCCCTTGCCCGCAATATTGAACGCCGTTCCGTGAGCGACGCTCGTTCGGATGATCGGGAGTCCGAGCGCGACGTTGACCGCCGCAAACATGTCGAGCATTTTAACCGCGATATGCCCCTGGTCGTGGTATATTGCGACGATTCCGTCGTAAAGTCCGTTTTTCGCGTCGAGAAAGAGCGTGTCCGACGGGAAAGGACCCGCGACGACGGCGCCGTCGCGACGCGCTTCTTCCACGGCGGGCGCGATAACGCGGATCTCTTCGTCGCCGAAGAGTCCGCCGTCCCCCGCGTGACAGTTGAGCGCGCAGACGCCGATTCGCGGTTCGCGATCCAGAATCGTCGTCATGAAGCGGCGGATCAGTCCGATTTTCTCGTAGACGTTCGGCGTCGAAACGTCTTCCAGCGCCTTGCGCATCGACGTGTGAAGCGTAACGTGAACGACGCCGAGCCCCGTCGGCGACTCGATCGCGCGACAGGGTCCGAGATAGAGCGCCATGCCGAAATCGCGAGTTCCGCAGCGCTCCGCCAGAATCTCGGTGTGACCGGGATATTTATGCCCCGCGAGGTTGAGCGATTCTTTATGTAGCGGCGCGGTGACGAGCGCGTCGACGGCGCCGTCGAGCGCTAAGTCGATCGCGCGATTCAGAGAACGAAACGCCGCGTCGCCTCCTTCGGGGGAAATCTTGCCGATTTCAACGCTCGCGACGTCAGGCGAGCAACAAGGAACGACGGGGACGACGCCGGGACCGGCGGCGTCTGCGTAACGTTGCGCAACGTTGGGGAGTTCCGTCGCGGAGACGGGTTGTATCTTAACGTCGACGCCGCGTATTTTCGCGCCGCGCTCGATCATTTCGGGATCGCCGAAAACGAAGGGGCGCGTCTTCGGAAGGGGAAACGCGTTTGAAGCGTCGCTCCGGTCGCAGGCGAAGAAATCAGACCACGCGCCCGCGATGATTTCCGGTCCAATTCCAGCGGGATCGCCCATCGTGACGGCGACGACGGGCGCGGTGTTTTCCAAGTCTTCCATGTGTTCTTCCACGGAGGTTTGAGGATTCAAACGAAGGCGCGACGCGTTGGGCGTCGAGGAGGGGGCGCGCGTCAGCCGTTGAGGCATCGCTGAATCTGCCGGACGGCCTGTCGCAGACGCTCCTCTTTTTCAACGACGGCGAGGCGCAGATATCCTTCTCCGAGGGGGCCGAACGCGGAGCCGGGACTCGCGACGACGTTCGCCTCTTCCAGAAGTTTCATCGCGAACTCGTAGGTCGTGCAGTCTTTAAGATACTCCTCGGGAATCTTCTGCCAGACGAACATCGAGGCTTTTGGACGAACGACTTCCCATCCGATACGTTCGAGCGCGTCGCAGAGGACGTTGCGACGGCGCTCGTAAACTTTCGCCATCGATTCGACATACGAGTCCAATTCGCGGAGCGCCGCGATCGCCGCGATTTGCAGCGGTTTAAACCCGCCGTAGTCGTAATACGTCTTGATTGTCGCGAGCGCGCGGATGATTTCCGAGTTGCCGCAACAGAATCCGATGCGCCAGCCCGCCATGCTGTAGCTTTTCGACATTGTCGTCATCTCGACTCCAACGTCGATCGCGCCTGGAACCGATAAGAAACTCGGCGTCTTATACCCGTCGAAAACAAGGTCGGCGTAGGCGAGGTCGCTCAAGACCATAAAGCCGTATTTTTTCGCGAGACGGACGAGTTCGACGTAGAACGGACGCTCCACGACGGTCGCCGTCGGATTGTGCGGAAAATTGACGATCGCAAGTTTCGGACGCGGCAGGAAACGTTCGCACGCGTAAGCGATTTCAGAAAGGAGACGGTCGGGGTCGCGCACGTCGAGCGCAAGCGTTTGACCGCCCGCGAGCATGACCGCGTAGAGGTGCGCCGGAAAGTACGGCGACGGGACGATCGCAAGGTCGCCCGGTCCGCAGAGCGCGAGGATTGTATGGCTCAGTCCGTCTTTCGAACCGAGCGTCGTCGTGACTTCCGTCTCCGGGTTGAGACGAACCCCGTAGTATTTGAGATACCGAGCCGCCACGTCGCGACGGAGATTTTCAATTCCTCGCGCGGCGCCGTAGGCGTGGACTTTGGGGTCCTTAATCGCCTCTCCGAGGCGTTCGATCACGAGCGGATCGGGCGGGTCGGTCGGACTGCCCATCCCTAGATCGACGACGTCGGCGCCGGCGCGGCGTTTCGCTAATTTCTTCGCGTTGAGTTCGGCGAAAAGATAAGGAGGGAGATTCTTGATGCGGGCGGCGACGTTGATTTCAAAGGGACGCGCGTCTTCGGGCGCGTCGTCGCTCGTTTGATCGCGAGCCGCGTCCGCTTCGGCGAACACGTCCGTCTTGGCGACGTTAGCGGCGAAATTCTGTCGCTTCAAAAAAAGGTTTTCTTGAGTACCTTCAACGTTGTTAAGGTCGTCCTCTGGAACGCTCATACTACTATCTCCTGCGCGCCCGTCAAAAAGCGTCGGGCTTCTACCGTCGCGAACACGTCTTTTACGCAGACGGCTCGTCCGAACGTCTAATCTTATCGCGTTACGGGAATTGGACAACGGGCGTATTATTTTTCCCAACGGTCGCTTTTCCGAGAAAAACGCGCCGCTATGAGGAAAGCGTTATTTGTTTTCTTGCCACGCGACAAGACGCGTTAATTTGTCCTCGCAAGAACGCCTTCCATTTTCACATTATACAAAATCTTGCCCAGTTCGGTTTTTTAAATCCAAAAAGAAGCCCCGCAAGAGATTCGCGGGGCTTCTCGATTCGACTGAGTTGTGGACGTTCTTAACTTAAACGCGACTACTTAACGTAAACGCTCTTGAGCGTCGCGAGATCCTTGTCGGTCAGCGCGCCGTCGATCAGGAGCAGTTCGTCAAGTTCAGCGCCGAGGTTGAGGCGGTAATTTCCCGTGCCGTCCTGACCGATGTTGATTCCGCCGAGAGGCGAGTTCAGATCAACGTCTTTTAGCTCTTCGGGGAACTTCGCCGTTTCGAAGGGACGGAAGTCGTACGAGAGACGGAATTCGCCTTTCTCGCGGTCGACGACGGCGACGACGTAGAGCCAGCCGTCTTTATAGTCGATCGGAAGCTGGAAGACGGGATCCATGCGGTTCTTGCCGTCGCCGACGTTGAACTTAATGTCCGCTTGACGAAGAGAGAGGACAAAACCTTCGGTGGTTCCGTTGCCCCAGTTCTTGTTGGAGACGATCGCGGGGTCTTCGTCGACTCCGCCCGTCTTCATCCAGAAAGCGAAGGAGCAGCTCGATTTATCGCCGGCGGCGTTCGTGGCGACCCAGCCGTCGTCGAGCTGGACGCTCTTGCCGAAGTAACCGTTTTCGACGAAATAGAGCTTGCCGTTGGGTTCCGCCGTGACGTTTCCGGTCGCGTCTTTGACGTCGCCGTCAAAGGGGAAGTACGCGAAGACGCGGTCTTTGCCGAGCTTGGCGACGACGGAATCGTCGCCGGTCGGGGTCGGAACCGTCTCGTGGGTTCGGTGCTCGAAGGCGTACTTGATTGTGTAGACGGGACGCTCTTTCGCGGTCACGCCCTTGAAGAGCCCGGAGGGAACGCGGGAGGTCCACGTTTCAGGCTGCTTGTCGATCAGCCCGAGTCCGTAGAGGACGACGGACGACGTGTCGCGCACGCCCATGTCCTGAATCTCGCCCTTTTCAACGCCGGGACCGGTCGCCGCGAACATGATGTATTTTTCGGCGTCGGACCAGCCGCCGTGGCTGCCGCTTTTGCCGTCGTTGTTCGTGCCGCCGTGGTCCGCCGTGACGAGGAAGAGCGTCGAATCGGCAAAACCGCGCTTTTCAAGCGCTTCGTAGATTCTCTGGATATAACCGTCGGTGATATGAATCTGATTCAGATGCTTCTCCGTGCCGTATCCGAAACGGTGCCCGGCGCCGTCGCAACCGTCGAAGTGGACGAAGAGAAACGTCGGATCGTTCTTTTCGAGGTACTTGCAGACGAGATCGGTCACGGCTTCGTCGTCCCCGCCGTGCTGCTTGACAACGCCGAGGTTATTTTCGACGATCCCGATGTTGACCGGATTCCAGTTGACGATCGACGCGAGGACGGCGTCCGGCTTGTTCTCGTGAATCACGCGGAAAACGGAGGGGAACAAGCTGTCTTCCGGATAAGGACGAGAGCCGGCGATTCCGTTGGTGAGTCCGTGAAATTCCGGGGTCACGCCATGGAGCATCGCGCCCCAGCACTGGGCGCTGATCGACGGGTTGGAGGTCAGGCAGGAATAGGTGACCGCGCCGTTGGCGAAGATTTTGTCGAGATTCGGCGTGTCCGCTTGCTTGAAGAACGCGCCGCCGCCGTCGACGCCGATGAGAACGACGCGCTTAATTCCGTTTTCCGCAGCCGAGGTCGGCGCGACTAAGAGAACGAGAGAGAGGATCGCGAGCGCGAAGGCGAGCGATTGTTTCAAGGTCCTTTTCAAGAGACAATCTCCTTTGAATCTGGGTGGGTTCTTAGGGGGGGTATCAACGAGGCGGATCGCTCAGTCTTCAAGAGTGATCGTGATGTTCTTGTCGCCCTTAGCGGGAATTTCGACTTCCAGAGGCGTGTTGATCGGATCGGAGTATTTCTCAGGGACGAGGTATTCGGTCTTCAGCTTGTTCTTGTCGAACACGGCGTCTTTACCGTTTTTCTCCGCGTATTCCTCGCGGGTCATGCCGTCGATCGTTTCTCTCGTCTTTTTGACGACGGTCTTATATTTTCCTGGGAGCGCGCCGTCGCCAGGACGGTCGGTCATCAGCGTGAATTTTCCGGTTTCGTCGGTTCGACCGACGGCGACGGAGTTGATTTGATCCTCGGACGCGGGGCGCATTTCAATCTCCGCGTCGGCGACGGGTTGACCGTTGTACATAACGACTCCCGCGCCGGGAACGAGACCGTCGCGCGATCCCGTGTTTTTCTTGCAGCCGACGGAGAGGACCAGCGCGACGCAGCACGCGACAACGCAGAAATACGAGAATTTAATTTTCATATCTTCATCTTTCTTGAAACGGGGACTGAATATAAGGAAAACCGCGCGCTCAAGCGGCGGACGCCGTAAAACGCGCGGTCTTCAACCAAACGATACGAGGAAGCGAACGCAACCTATCAGATACCCTGAGTCGTTTCGCCGCCGCTGATCGAGCCAAGCGCGCCCCAGACTCCGTAAGGGCTCGGACCCGCGACCGGGTGAAGATCGG
>CAMZHY010000259.1 GCA_947307005.1 uncultured Planctomycetaceae bacterium | reverse complement strand
GGAACGGCAAACACCATCCGCTCTTGAGCTTCGCTAATCCAAATCTCCGTGTAGGAAAGACCTTCGTATTTCAAGAGGACCGCGCTAAGATCAACTTCCGCGCCGATTTCCTCCCCCATTTCGCCGACAGCGCTGGAAAAACCGCCCGCGCCGCAATCAGTCACGGCGTTATAGAGTCCGCGATCGCGCGCTTCAAGCATGACGTCGAGAACGGTCTTTTCGACAATCGCGTTGCCGATCTGAACAGCGCCTCCGGAAATCGTCTCGCTCTCGCTCGTAAGCTCAGCGCTACTGAACGTGGCTCCGTGAACGCCGTCGCGCCCGGTTCGTCCGCCCATTGCGACGACCAGGTCGTTGGGTTGCGGCTTCTTAAAAGACTTATCGACGGGAATAAGCCCGACGTCGCCGCAATAAACGAGCGGATTACCGAGATAACGTTTGTCAAAATAGACCGCGCCGTTTACGGTCGGAATTCCCATTCGGTTGCCGTAATCGCGGACGCCGGCAACAACTCCCTTAACCACGCGACGCGGATGCAACACGCCGTTAGGAACTTCTTCCGACGCGAGCTGAGGCGGCGCAAAACAGAAAACGTCGGTGTTGCAGACCGGCTTCGCGCCCATTCCCGTTCCCATCGGATCGCGAATAACCCCTCCAATGCCTGTATTGGCGCCGCCGTAAGGTTCGAGTGCGCTTGGATGATTATGCGTCTCAACCTTAAAACAGACGTTATAATCGTCGTCAAACTTGACGACGCCCGCATTGTCGGAAAAGACGCTGACGCAAAAGTCCTTGTCGCCAAGCGTCTCTCGAATCTTCACGGTCGAGGCAAAGATCGTTTCCTTGAGCATATTCTCAAAATGAAGTTTCCCTTCAGGGCCTTCGTAGTCGATGCGACCGGCGAGCGTCTTATGACTGCAGTGTTCGCTCCACGTCTGAGCGATCGTTTCGAGTTCAACGTCGGTAGGATCGCGATTCAGTTCGCAAAAATGCGTCTGAATTGTCTGCATTTCAGCGAGAGAAAGATAAAGCTGTCCCTCCCGACTGAGTTTGAGAAGCGCGGCGTCGTCCATTGTACGAATCGGAACGACGGTAAGTTCAAACTTATACGATGAACCGACTTGTAGCGTTTCAAAACCTAGCCGTTCGTAAGCGACCTGTTCAATCGCGTCGTTCGCCAGCGCCTTGCGCGCAAGGCGTTTGATTTCCTCGTCGTCGACCCCGCCGATCCAATATTTCTTGAAAGTGCGAACAGCGTCGGGAAACACGCCGTAGTCGACTGCGGATTTACGCGCCGCGTCAGCGACAACGTCGGTAACGCCCGGCTTAGGAAGCACGTAGACAACTTTGCCTTCCGCGCCGGTCAACGAAACGTTTAATTCAGAGGCGCCGACCGTTCCAATCGTCGCGCGCTCCACAACGGAATCCGCCAAGAGCTTCGATACGAGCAGCTCAATCTGCTCTCGCGTTAAATCGCCCTGAATGAGATAACCGCGCGCGCCGCCAATTTTAAGGGAGGAGGAAAATCCTAAATCAGCGGCGTCGGCCGACGTCTCCAAGCCGATAACGTCGGGCAGCCCCGGCGCGGCAAAAATATCAACTTCCCAAAGCATCTCGTTTCTTCTTTGTTCCATTCAAAAAGGTTAAGATGGATTCCCGGTCGCCTTCTGTTAGAAAGGCTTTCCAGCAAAGGATATTTTCTTCTAAACGTTGCAACGCCTCAAGCACGGCGACGCGATTAGTCATATAAATTTCCGTCCAGACTTCCGGATTTCCTCCGGCAAGTCGCGTAACGTCGCGAAAGCCGGTTCCTGTGAAAAGGAACTCGTTCAGGGGAACGGAACTCGTCGTTAGAGTTGACACAAGGTTGGGGAGATGACTCGTCCGAGCAAGAATCTGATCATGCTCCTCCGCGGACGTTTCGACAACGCAACACCCCAAAGCGCGCCAGAATTCCCGAACGCGCGCAACGTCTTCACCCAGAGGACCGCCGACGCATGCCGATATCTTAGTCGACAACGAAGGTTCGGACTCGTCTAATTTTTCATTTTCGCCAAAAACAAGCGCAAATTTACGTCGTATCGTCTCAAAACTCGCCTCGTCCCGCAGATCGTCGACCTGTTGGAACGGAACCGCGTAACCTCGGGCTAGATCAACGCCGCGTTCGCTTGACTTCGACCAAGGAGTCAGAATTGTCAATTTGCCGTAGAAAAGCGTCGCGCTCGCATTATCAACGCCAGATTTATCGCTCCCGGCGATCGGATGAGCGGGGACGAAAGAAACCGAGGCGTTCGTAGGTTGGCTTGGCGAGTGAGCCAACTTAGCGGCGACTTCGGCAAATCCTCCTTTAACGCTCCCTACGTCGGAAACAACGTATTTTCTACCGGAAAACCAAGGTTCGTTACGCAACGCCCAAAATTCGTTCAGAAGTCTCAAATTCACTTCTACCGGCGCGGCGAGAACGATTTGAACAGGGGTGGAATCTGACGACGATCCGAACGATGAAATCGCGTCGCGCCAAGAAGTCGCCCAAAAGTCGATCGCGCCAAGTTCGAGCGCCCGTTCAAGCTTTGAAACGTCGCGTCCAAGTCCGACAATCTTCCCGCCAACGCCATATTTTTTGGCGGCAAGCCCCAACGAACCGCCTAAAAGACCAACGCCAAGGACAATCGTCTGTGAAAAGATTTCCGACATATGAAACCAGCTAATAAACCGCGCTCTTTAAAGGGCGACGTTCGCAAATCGCCGCATTTTCCGTATTATAAGCGGGGTTGTTCTTAAGTCAATTACGGAACTGCCAAGGGGAAAATGGAAAACGCGCTCCCAAAGTTTGTGGAGTCTCTTTTATAACGCCGCGCCGTCCCATAAGTTCGAGAAACGATTTCGTTACGTAGAAGAAAACGCTTAAAAAAACGATCAAAAGCCTCCAAGGAATTGCGTCCGAGGTAAAACGCCCATATAATGACGCTAGAGACGACGCTTGGACTGACTAAGATAATTTTCGGCAGAAATGTCTCATAGACGCGCTGAATATGGTCGGACGTCGGATATCCAGCGTCTTTTAACGCAAACCAAGAATTACCTTTTGAGGATAAGCGTCATGCGCCGACGAGATTTCTTAGCCAACGCGGCATTTGCTGCCGCCGCCCTTCCCTTCGCTCCTTCTGTTTCCAAACTCTTCGCGGCCGAAAATGATTCAAAAAAGATTCTTTTCTTCTCGCGTTCTCAAGGGTTTGAGCACTCTCCTATTAAGTTTGACGAACACGGCGAGTGTCTCGCGGGCAAAGCGCTCTCTAAACTCGCGAAAGAAATCGGATACGAAGTCGTCTCGACCAAGGATGGAAAAATCTTTGACGACGATCTGAGTCAGTACTCCGCATTTATTTTCTACACGTCCGGCGATCTTGACAAAGAGGGTGGCGACGGTCAAAACCCAATGACGGCGGACGGAACGCAAAACTTCCTGAACGCGGTCCGCAACGGCGCTGGCTTCCTTGGATTCCACAGCGCGACGGACACTTGGAGACACAACACCGGTTATAAGGTCGACCCCTTCTTCGAAATGACCGAATACGCGCGCATGATCGGAGGCGAATTCATAATCCACGGAGAGCAACAAGAAGCGTCGGTCGAAATTGTCGACGACGTTCTCCCTTCGCTCAAGGCACGTAAACCTCTTTGGCGCGTCCACGAGGAATGGTATGCAAACAAAAACTTTGCGCCAGACATGCATGTTCTCGCGTCGCTTCAAACTGCCGACATGAAAAAAGAGGGCCACAACAAGTGCTATGATCGTCCCGCTTTTCCGTGCATATGGAGCCGTCAAGAGAAGAAAGGAACCGTTCTCTACTGCGCGCTAGGTCACAACAACGAGTTCTGGACAAACGGCGAATGCGACGACTTGCTCGTCGATCTTATCAAAGCGGCCGTCGGTCAAATTAAGATTTCAACCGAACCTAATTTGACCCTTTCCTGCCCGGGCGCCAACATGCTTCAGAGTTCTTGGATCAAGGGACTCGTTAATACATCCGACTGATTTCGAATCCAGTCGTTATAGAGTTTATATTCCTTGCTCGGAAGAACGTCCGAAGTTCTTAAGCAACCTTGGACGTTCTTCTTTCCTTATAAGAACCTGCAAGAGTTAGTTTCCGGAGTTCATCGTGTCGACTTTCTACAACATTGCGGAGCGATTAACACAAATGGCTCGAGATTTTCCCGATTCCATTGCCATCGCCGAGCCGTTGTTTCACCGAAGGAAGCCCAAACGCGACAGTTCGGGAAGACGAGAATACAAGACTGTTTCTTTTGCAGAACTCGATCGCGATACGGATCGAATCGCGGCAGGCTTGCAATCGTTGGGAGTCGCGCCGGGAACGCGCCTCGTCGTCATGGTTAGACAGGGAATTGATTTTATTTCCCTTGTTTTCGCGCTATACAAAACGGGCGCGACGCTTGTTCTTATCGATCCGGGAATGGGCGTTAAAAAAATGCTCCAATGTCTGAAAGAGGTCGATCCCGAGGGATTCTTAGGGGTTCCCGCCGCGCAGTACGCCCGGATTCTCTACAAACGCTGGTTTCCTAACGCAAAATATAACATAACAGTTGGTAAAAGTATTCTTCTTCCGGGTCTAACGCTCGACAAGATTCGGAAGCGATCGCTTCCTAAACCGCAAGATCCAAAGACAAAACTTGACGACCCTGCCGCGATTATTTTTACAAGCGGCAGTACGGGCGTCGCAAAGGGCGTTCTTTATACCTACCGCATGTTTAAGACTCAAGTTGAGGAAATTTCCAAACGTCTCAACATCAAGCCGGGCGCGATAGATCTAGTCGGCTTCCCCTTCTTCGGACTCTTTGACGCGGGAATGGGAACGACGGCCGTTATCCCCGATATGGATACGACCAAGCCCGCTTCAGTCGACCCCAAACTGTTTTTGGAAGCCGCCGAGGATTGGAAAATAACGCAAGCGTTCGGTTCTCCGGCGCTTTGGACAAGCGTCGTTCGTTATTGTCTTAAGAACAACGTAAAGATTTCTACGCTCAAACAAACGGCCATTGCGGGCGCGCCCGTTTCTTTTGAACTTCTGAGTAATTTGCGCAAGATTCTGCCCGACGACGCAGTCGTCGTCACCCCCTACGGCGCGACCGAATCGTTGCCTCTTGCAGCAATCGAGTCTCGAGAGGTGCTGGAAGAAACATGCGTTAAAACAAGTCAAGGCAAGGGAATCTGCGTCGGTAGATTTTTCGATCCCCCGTTGGAACACAAAATCATCCCCATCTTAGACGCTCCGATTCTCAGACTAACCGAAGTCCAAGAACTTCCCCAAGGTCAAATTGGCGAACTTATCGTTTCGGGACCTCAGTGTTCGCCTCGGTATGTAACGCGTCTGGAAGCAAACGCGTTGGCATTGATAGAGGGAGAGAACGGCCAGATTTGGCGACGCGTAGGCGACGTTGGATATTTCGACGACCGAGACCGTTTCTGGTTCTGCGGTCGCAAGTCGCATCGCGTTGAAACGCCCTGCGGTCCGATGTTCTCTATTCCGTGCGAGGCTATTTCAAACAACTCGCCCAACGTTTTCCGTTCTGCGTTAGTCGGCGTTCCCTTGCCCAAGGATTTTCATGAGCCTGAACTCATCGACAAACGCGCAAGAGAGTTCCGTTCCGTTTGGAAAGAACCCGTCATGGTCGTCGAACCATCCCCAGAGGCGCGTCCTTCCAGCGCCGAAGCGGAAGAA
>CAMZHY010000258.1 GCA_947307005.1 uncultured Planctomycetaceae bacterium | reverse complement strand
CGGCGACGGCGTGAATTACAAGAGCGTCTATTCCGACGTCGTCCAAGCGCAAACGCTTCCGTCGTCTTCCGCCTCGCTTGTACTCGGCGACGAACTCTTTGACGAGTTTTTCGACGAATTCGACGAGGAGGATTACGACCTGATCGCCGCGAATTTTCTTGATCAGTAATAACGCGTAAGGGGACAAACTCCCGCGGAGGCGCCCGTCGGCGAACGTTCGACGGGCGCGACGCGAGTCTTTCTCCCCTTCGAACGAAGGGAAAGACGAAATTGTTTTCGACGGTTTCCCAGAGCGGATTGGACGACCTCGAGTCGACAAACGAATCGGGCTCTCGTCGCTTCAAACGGGAAGCCCGAAAAACTCGCGAATTCAATAGGGAAAAGATTCGCTTGTTTATTTCCTCGACGCCTTGACGTCGTTCATTTCCGCCTCAGCGTTCATGCGTCGTTTCTGCAAATAATACAAATACGTAATCTTCTCAATCGCCGACCATTGATTGGCGTCGGCATAGGAGCCGCAAAAGGGAATCAACAGATCGATCCAGCAGGCGACCGTTCGTTTTTCCAGTTCGGAAACGTCGACGTTATAGTGGCTTGGCTCCAGATAATCCATAAGCGGACTCTTCGCGGAGCCGATGAAATACGGAGGAAGCATCTCCGATCGGCTTCTCACTTCGAGCCATTTAACCCATCGCGAACTGTCGACTTTGCCGTTGTTCGTCAAATTCAGGTACGAACGCGTGAACGCGCGCTTATGATCGTCGTCGGGCGCCTGTTTGAGGCGGTCGACGCTCTCGACGATTCCGCGCAAATCGAGCGACGAACGCGGTTTGTCGGCGTCGAGATCGCCAATCGGGGCGCCGCGATGACATTCGACGCAATGTTTGTCGAGAATCGGCTGGATATTTTGGCGATAACTGAAGCCCGCCGTCGGCGCGTTCGGATCGCAGTCGAGCGCGGGCGCGTTGACGCCGAGGTAGTTTTCGACGGAATCCAGACAGCTTTCTCTTTCCAGACGCTCGATCAGCGGATGAAGCGAGCCGTCGGCAAGGCGCGGCGTCTGAGGCGCTTTGTTCGCCGCGATCGAATTGAGCTGCCCGACCTGCATAACGCCCGTCTCCAACTTGTCCTCGTGGCAACCGAGACACGCGAACCGCTCGTTTCCCTGAAGCGTCGCCCAGCTGCGCATCGTCTGAACGCAATAGCCCTTTTCGTCAAGGAGTTGGAAATAGACGGGAGTTCTCGCGGTAACCTTGAACGCGTCGCTTCCGTCTTCTTCGACGCCGACTTCCCCGAGGACGTGCTTAACGTCCCAAGTTCCGTTGTTGAACGAGACGGGCGTTTGGACGAGTCCCCAGTCGATCTCGCCGGCGTTGCTCCCTTTGCCGACTTTCGTCGCGCGATATTCCAGCGCGACGACGCGCAGCTTCTTCACCGTTCCGCGCTCGATTCCCCGCAGACCGGGCCCCGTGTAAATATCCTGAACGACGAACGTTCCGAAATTGGCGCCGGGGTCGATTCCCGAGGATTTCACGCGCGGCGTTTCCCGAGGAATAAACGGGATCGGCTGTCCCGAAGAGATCGACCAATCGAAAGCGAGCAGTTCGCGCTCGCCCGTCGCGGTCATGTAGTAAACGCCGAACGGGGGCGCGTAAGGCCCGTCGATCGTGAGCCAGCCTTCGGGACAGTATGCGACAAGATAACGGTCTTCGTCGAGCGGGTAGGGGTATTGGTACTGCGGACCGGTCTGTCCGAAAAAGTCGATTTGTCCGTTGTTATAATCCCCGGGTTTGATCGGATTGGGAACTCTGCCGGGCGTTCCGTCGGGGGACGATCCGCCGACGTATTCGATACAATCTCCGTTCTGCGTTCCGAGCGAGCGATCGATCAGCGCGAGTTTGCCCTTGTGCGGGACGTGATGGCCGCTAATGATCGCGACGAGCTTCGTCGAGTCGGGGATCGCGCGCGCTTGCAGATAGGACGCGGGGTACGACGAATTGTTGCCGACGTATTCCGTCTGCGCGGAGCCGTCGGGGTTCATCGTGAAGAGCGGATGTAGAAAGAACGCGTTTCGATCGCTGTATTCCCAGCGCGTGTAGACGACGCGACCGTCGGCGGTTATCTGTGGAAAATTGACGTCGAGCTCGTCGTAAGTCAGTCGGCGAATATGGTTTCCGTCCGCGTCGCAGGAGTATATGTCGGTATTGTCGTTCGGCCAGCAGTCGTTGATTTGCGTATGACGCGTCGACGCGAAGAGAATCGACCCGTCCGGCGCGTAGCACGGCTCGTAATCGGCGCAGGGATACTTGCGTCCGCCGTAAACGGGGGGCGACGTGAGCCGGCGCGTCGAACGGTCGGACGTCTTCATTTCAAACAGGGAGTAGTCGTCAAGTTCGAAATTGTCGCGCATGGAAAAGACGAGTTTTTCGGCGTCCCACGAGAGATTCGGATCGCGAATAACCCCCTCGGGCTTCTCGATTAACGTCTCGTTTTTGACCGTCCCGTCTTCGCCGACGGTCAGCAGACACAGCGCGGAACCTCCGCGCCGTTCCGTCGTCTGGTCGTGATGAACCGCGTCCGAAAGGTTCGCTATCCCCGTGAGTCCCTCGGTTCCGCCGAACACGAAATGCTTGACGTAAAAGATTTGATCGCAGTATTCGCGAAGATCGTCGAGTCGGCGCGCCCGGCGTTCGGCGCACGCCGAATAGTAGAGCGAACGCCAGCGAGGATCGGCGCCGGGAGCGTTCGACGCGATCAATTCGTCTTTCGTCTTTTCAAACTCTCCCGTTTCCGACCCGTATTCTTCACGAAGCTCGTCGAGAACGGCGTCGATCAGAGCCGCTTCGCGCGCGGAGTCGACTCGCGACGTAAAACATTCGTCGGGAACGAGCTGCGTCTTAGACGCGTCCTGAAGGAGCCAGTCGCGCCGCAGTCGGCTTTCCGGATACGCGATTTCCGGCGGATTCTTCGCGACGACGTCGTCGGGCGTTTCCGTAAGGACGCGAAGCTCCGCGATTTGCGTATTGAAATGGATTTCCTCCGAAAGTCCCTGTCGATGGCTTCGGAGCTGATAGCCTTCGTTGACGCGAACGAGCAGATAGCGCGCCGTCGCGCGTTCCCACAGAACGCAGACGGAATAGCCGGAGTTTACGGGCAAGAGTTCCGCTCCCTCCGCTAAAACGCGCAACCCGGTTTGACCTTTGGGATCGTCGCAAGCGTAGACGCTAACGTTTTTGGGAGAGAGACTGCGCCAGTTGATCGGCGTCGCAATACGCAGTCCGACGCAGGACGTCTCCGCGCCGAGATCGAGAACGAATTCCGCCGTGATCGGCTCGGCGGCAAACGGGGGCGTCGTGTTTTCGCGGCCTCCCGTTCGCGTCGAATCGAGAATACAGGCGTAGGTTTCCGGATTCGCGTCGATCGCCTTGCCGAACCCGAAGCGCTCCGGATCGTTTGCGCCCGGGTCGACAAAGACGTCGTTTTCCGACCAGATCGACGCCGGAATCAATTCCGTTTCCGGAGAATAAAAACGCGCGTCGCCCTCCGCTGCGAACGCCGAGCCGGCCAGCGCGAACGCGCGCAAAACAATCGCCGCCGTCAGTAAACGAACCGTCGAATTCATATCGCGATCCCTTATTGAATAACGTTGTTCGTCCTTTGCGTTAGAACGAGCCATGAGGAGAATTTTTCAGCGGCGAGGTCGCAAGACGACGTTCCAGCCTCCTTCGCGGACGGCGTCGACGGTAAAGGTCTCGCCTTTCCGGAACGTTTTCGTTGAGATCGAGATTTGCGTCGCGTCTTGATCCGATTCCGGCGCGTCGGCGTAAAGGACGGCGTCATATTCGCCGTCTTCTAGGAAATCAAATTTCACCGAGAAAGAGCGCGCTTCTTCGTTCGTCACGCCGGAGACAAACCAGTCGTCGCCCGACCGTCGCGCGACGACGTAAAATTCGCCGATCCGTCCGTCGAGAGCGATCGTTTCGTCCCAGACGGCGGGAAGATCGCGGAGATATTCTAAACCGGGCTGGTCCTTATAGTTTCGCGGCAGGTCGGCAAGACATCGCAAAGGCGAGTCGTAAATCATGCAGAGCGCGAGTTCATGCGCGCGGGTTCCGACGACGTGGCAGTCGATCGATCGGTCTTTGTAGGCGCTAAGCGATTTAAACGTCTCGGAGTGTTCGTTGAGGAACCCGCCGGGCGTGTAGTCGGCGGGCCCGAGCATGCAGCGCGTAAAGGGAAGCGTCGCCGTATGCGTCGCGGAGTTTTTCGACCAGCGATTGTATTCGTTCCCGCGCACGCCTTCGCGCGTGATCTGGTTGGGATACGTCCGCTCCATGCCGGTCGGCTTGTACATTCCGTGATAGTCGACGAGCAGTTGATATTCCGCCGCGATCTTGCACGTTTCTTCAAGCCATTGAACCATTTCCTGCGTATGGGAATCCATGAAATCGATTTTGACCCCCGCGACGCCCCAATCGGCGACCTGTTTCAGCGCCGCGCGCACGCCCGCGTCGACGAGATTCTTGTAATGGAACCAGAGTAAAATGCGAACGTTCTTTTCTTTCGCGTATTTGACAAGCTCGGGGACGTTCAGGTCTTTCGTATACGCGACGATCTCTTTTTGCTTGTCTTTCCAGCCCGCGTCGACGAGCGTATACTCCCAGCCCATCTCGGCGGCGAGGTCGACCAGTCCTTTCATCACTTTATCGGTCGGATATCCGTCTTGAGGCGCCCACCAGTTCCATGAACTGTTTCCGGGCTTAACCCACGAAGCGTCGATTGCGCAAGGGGTCGCCGTATTCAAAACGATTCCCGAGTTGTTGACGAGATCGACGGGGCTTTTCCCGAGCAGGACGACGCGCCACGGAGACGCGGCTTTGCCCCGACGAACGACGCATCCGCGCCCGTCCGCGCGAGGCGTGAGCCGAACTTTGACCGACGGCGCCGCGCTAGAACCGCCCGTAAATTGCGCGCCGGACCAGTTGAGAAGATCCGATTCCGTTAGCGCCGCGTAAAAGCCGTTTCCCTTGACGACGAGAGGCATGCCGATAAAGGCGTCCGGGGCGATCGCGCTGAGTTTCTTTTGTGGAAACTCCTCTTCCTGCGACGTGTTGAACTTCGGGTAGGAAGTCGCCCAGACGTCGTAGTCGGCGTCGAACGCGAATTCCGTCTCTTCCGATTCGACGCAGAATTCGTCGTTTTCGTCGCCGAAGCCCGAGTCTTTCGGCACGACGTATCGGAACGCCAATCCGTCGTCGTACGCCCGAACGACAAGCGTTAGTTTACGCGCCGCCGACCCCGTTTCTTGCAACTGAACGGTCGTTTCCGAGCATCGATCGACGTATTCGGCGCGTTTGCCCAGCGGCTGGTCCCATTTCTCGTCGATCGCCCTCGTCTGAGAGTCGACGACGCGCGTCGCGCCGAGCGGTTCGGCGCCTTTAAAGGTCAGCCCGAGCTTTGAGGGCGCCAAAACGGTCGTTCCGTCAAAGGTCGCCGAATAAGTCGTCGCGTCGCCGACGCTGAGCGTGACGACCGTTTTGCCGTTCGGAGAGGTTGTTTGAATCGTTTGAGCCTGCGCGCGCGCGGCGAAAACCAGAAACGTCGCTAAGGCGACGACGACGGCGCTATTATTCTTTTTCATCTTCGCGTCCTTGGGGGATATAGATCTCGGGCGTCAACGAGCGCGACAAAGAAGTTCGCGCACAACGCGTCTAGAATTATCCCACGTTTTAAGACGCGAAACAAGCCCCGGTCGCG
>CAMZHY010000257.1 GCA_947307005.1 uncultured Planctomycetaceae bacterium | reverse complement strand
GTCGTCGCCCCGGCTTCTTTCTTTCAAGTTAAGTTTCGCGTCAAGAACATACTATGACCATAAAGAAATCCTTGTCGGATACCTTTGCTCTTCGTAACGGTTACAAAATCCCTTGCATAGGATTTGGAACTTGGCAAGCCTCTAACGGAGAAATTGCTCAGCAGGCGGTTAAAAACGCGCTAGAAATTGGTTATCGACATATCGACACGGCCTCTGGATATGAGAATGAAGAAAGCGTCGGTTTAGCGATTAGAGAGTCGGAACTCAGGCGTGAAGAGGTTTTTATAACAACAAAACTTTGGAACCCGGACCGTGGGTATGAGACGACGCTTCAAGCCTGTAAAAAGTCGCTTGACCTTCTTGGTGTCGAATACCTTGACCTTTATTTAATTCACTGGCCGGCGAACGAAAAGGTTTATGACGATCCTGTTAAAGTTAATAAAGACACGTGGCGCGCTTTTGAAAAACTTCACAAAGACGGTCTCGTCCGTTCTCTCGGTTTGAGCAACTTCCTTGAACCGCATATCGCGCAGATTCTTGACGACGCAGAAATCCTCCCCGTTGTTGATCAGATTGAATTCCACCCCGGTTATCCCCAGTTTAACGCCGTTGAATGTTGCCGTCGGAATAGTATTCAAGTCGAAGCTTGGAGTCCTCTTGGTTGCGGACGGGTTCTTTCAGACGAACGTCTTCAGAATCTCGCTAGAAAATACGGGAAAACGACTGCTCAGTTATGCGTGCGCTGGGCGCTCCAACACGACGTCATTCCGCTTCCTAAATCAGTCCACAAAGAGCGAATTGCCTCTAACGCCCAAGTCTTCGATTTTGAAATAAGTCCGGAAGACGTCAAAATGATCGACGACTTACCGACGTTCGGGTATTCGACATACAGCCCTTATACGTTGCCCATCTGACGCCCTTAGACGTCAAGCCTTTGTTCCTTTTGAGGAATTGTTTTTTTTCCAAATCTCCCCTTGTCAAAAGGGAATCGTGTGGTTAAATATCTCCTGTTTTGGAGGCGCCCCCTCCCGAACGCGCCCATAGCTCAATTGGATAGAGCATCGGTCTACGGAACCGAAGGTTATCCGTTCGAATCGGATTGGGCGTATATGACCGCCCGTTGAGGGCGGTTTTTTATTTCTTGCCGTTCCTTCCTTTTCTCCTTTTGCTCATTAAGAAATTTCAACACGTAAAAAGTTAAAAAAAACTGGACTCCTTAACGACGCCTTCATATAATGAGTTGGGACGTTTCGCTTGTCAAACGTTCTCAACAGTAATAATGGCGCCCGTTATGTACAACGAGGAACGTTTCCGATGTCAAGACCCTTAAGTAAAATTGCTCCTGATTGGTGGGACTATACCACTCTAGATTCCGAAATTCTAGCCGACGCCGCAAAACTTACGGAGGAATCGCTCTTTAAGCTTTCGCGCCCAGGGTTCCAAGTGCATTACTACGAAACTCTCGAGGAGTTTTACACGGCTGAAGCGCTGGAGTATGTCGAGGCATGGCGACAATCGACCCCCGATAACCCGGTCGGACTCTGCGGCCCCATCGGGCCAACGGAGCAGTTGCCCCTTGTCGCTCGAATTGTCAACGCGCTTGAAATCAATCTCAAGAGCGCTCATTTCTGGGGAATGGACGAATGGGTTGAAAACGGCGTCCCCGTTTCAATGGATCACCCGCTTTCCTTCGCCCGCGCGGATTTCCAACTCTGTTTTGATCGCATCGACTCAAAACTGCGTATGCCGTTGGAAAATATTCATTTTCCTTCTGGAGACCTTGCGGCTTATTCGCGAACCTACGATCAGATCCGTTGCGCGACAATGCAAGGCGGTCAAGGCGACACGAAACACTGGGCCTTCAACGATCCCGTTCGTCGCGTTGATCAATATCTGGACGCGCCTCCCTCTCCAGAGGAATATCGTAAATTATCGACTCGCGTCGTCGACCTGCACCCCATCACAATCCTCCAGAACGAGCGGCGGCGGGTATGTCGCGAACGTTCCGTCTCAAGCGTGCACCGTCGGACCACTTGAAACCTGGAAAGCCGATAAGGTCAGTATCTGGCAAGCTGGAATGCACGACAATCCGTTCGGTATGCGCTTGTCCGCATTTATGGTCGCCAATAAACTCTGCGACTCCGCCGTTCCCATGTCTCTTTTAGGAGACCATCCGAACGTTCACTTCCACTATTACCGACCTGCAATTAAAAAGGTCGAAGCAGAGATGCATTAACAACGCGGCGACAATTATTTCGCTCATTGCAAAAGCAACGATAAAGAATAAGGACTTGAATAATGTTCCTCAGTGAATTGACAAGGCGTGATCTTCTTAAAACGTTGGGTCTTGGCGCGACGGCGCTCGGCGTGAGCGGTTTAGGTTCGCAGTCGGCCTTCGCGGACTTTGTCAGCCAGAAAGATAAAACAGTCGGCGAACTTCACGATGGTTCCAGAGCGACTCCTGTCAAGCTTCGAGTCGACGGTCAGATAGTCCGACCTCAAATCGCATTGCCAACAATCGGCGAAACAGACGTGCTTGTCGTCGGCGGCGGTCCAGCCGGATGTTGCGCTGCGATTGCTGCCGCAAGGTTAGGATTGAAAACAACGTTAGTCGAAAGATACGGTCATTTTGGAGGTCTCGCCACAGGTGGACTCGTCGTCCACATTCTTGGGCATTGGACGTTAGAGGGCGATAAAAAGGTTCAGGCGACCCAAGGTCTCGGAGAGGAAATGATGAAGCGCCTCGAGGGACTTCCAAACGGTATCGTCAATCGTGAGTTTGGACGCAATCCGACGCTCGACGCCGAAGTTTACAAATATTTGCTTGTCGAGATGATTACGGAAGCAAACATTGAAGTCTTCCTCCACTCGTGGGCGATTGACGCGATTGTGGACGACAAGACCGACCCTGCGACTGGCAATCCAATCGTACGCGGAGCCGTAATTCAAACGAAACTTGGACCGCAAGCGATTCTCGCCAAACAAACGATTGACACGACGGGAGACGGCGACGTCTTCGTTCCCGCCGGAGCCGCGCATACTCAACGTTTGTACAACATAGGTCTGCCATACCGCATCGGGAATCTTGACCGCGTTAAGTTGCAAGACGGTCAGAAACCGCCTCGCCATCTCGGAGACGTCACCCCTGTGCCTGGAGTCCGCTGGGTTAATATGACGGGGCCGTCTCTGGACGGAGTCGACGTCAAGACGCTGTCTAAACTCGAACTTAATCATCGCAAGCAAATCTGGAAGCAAATTCAGGAAGTGCGAAATACTCCTGGATACGAATGAGTCTTTCTCATGGAAACCGCGCCTCAAATCGGCGTCCGCATCACGCGCGTCATCGAGGGCGAAGAAACGCTCACGTTGGAAAACGCCAAAGCAGGCAAAAAGTACGACGATTGCGTTGGAATCGGCGGAGCGTGGCACGGCGATCACCTCGGATGGCAGATTCCCTATCGTTCCCTTGTGCCTAAAAACGTCGAAAACATTATCACAGCTGGTCGATCGCTTTCAGCGGAACCCCTAATGTCGGACGTTGTTCGCGTCATTCCCAACTGTTGGGTCAGCGGTCATGCGGCGGGAGTCGCGGCGGCGCTTGCCGTCAAGACAGGCGTCCTCGCCCGAAACGTCTCAATCCCCGACGTACAAAAGACGCTTTTGGAACAAAACGCCTATCTTGGCTGAGAACGAATTCGATTCTTTAATTGAAAGAACGCCGTCGTTTGCAAGCGTCGGCGTTCTTTTTTGACGAAGTCGCTTGAACAAAAAGCGTCGTTAGACGACGGGGTAAAGCATGGAAGACAAAGTGATATCGTCAAACTCTCGTCGACGCCGAATTGTTACGCCGCTCGTCTGGTTTGCGAGAACATTCGTCTTCCTTGCGATCCTCGCAGTGTTTTTCTTCGGATCGTCGGAAGCGTTGCGCGCGACGATGCGTCTGAGCCCGTTGCTCTTCCTCTCAGAGACGTTGCAACCTCTTGACTTAACGCGATTGGCAACTTCCGAATCGCCCAACTTGACAATTCAGCTCGGGACAATCGTATCTATTTTAATCCTTATTTTATGCCTATTTAAGAAGCGTTTCTTCTGTCGTTTCATATGTCCTTTAGGCATATGCGTCGACATGGCCGCGACCCTTCGAGGCAAGACGTTTCGTGTTCGCTTTCTTCGATATGGACTAGTTCTTTCTCGACGGCGTTTTTTCGTCTTCTTCTCATTTTTCTGGTTATTTGTGACGGCGCCTCAATTCTTCTCCCCGAAAGTCGCGACGCCTTTTTCTGCGTTTGCGTTTGATCCGATGACAATCTTGTCATTGACGCTGGTTTCATCTCGCAAAATCGCGCCCGTCTTTGCTTTTTTCATGGTATCCTTCGTCGTATCGCCATATTTTTGGCGGCGTCAATTCTGTCCTTGCGGCGTGTTGCAAGAATTCCTCTATTTTCCGAAAACATTTATCAAAAAAAAGTTAAAAAACAAAAAACGCAACCGTTCTCACAAAGAACCCGTAAGACAGGATGGAAAGACCCGTCGAGATTTTCTAGAAATTGTCGGTTTATGCGGTCTTTCACTACCGCTGATAATGGCAATAAAAAGACAGGGACGGCGTCTAAAAAAACTTTTCTTCCGTCCTCCCGGAACCGCGCAAGAAAGCGAATTTCTCGCGCGCTGCGCAAGATGCGGACGTTGTGTTAATGCGTGTCCCAACGGAATATTAACGTTGGTAAATTTTGACGACGAGATCTCTTCGACGACAGAGGAGACTTCTCGTCCTTTAAACGAAGCCGATAATCTGTCGTTCTTCTCAAAAGCGATTCTTCTCAATACTCCGACCGTCGACTTCAATCGCGGCGCGCAGTTCTGTGAAAAAGACTGCGACGCCTGCGCTCGCGCATGTCCGACGGGCGCCGTTTCTTTTTCCAATGTGGAGGACAAAAGTCAAAAGCCAATCGGACTTGCGAAATTTGAAATGGAACGTTGTATGCTCTACTATGAACAAGAGTGTTCCATCTGTCGGCGCGAATGTCCCTACGGAGCCATCGATCTCGCTTGGTCCGAAGAAGAATACCTTGAACTACCGTCAATCGACGAAAACCTCTGCGTCGGTTGCGGACGCTGCGTCCTTAGTTGCCCGGGCGAACCGATTATTTTAGATTTCGGAGAATATGTCGAAGCGGGAGACGCTAGAAGAGTCAAGGCTCTTTCAATTATTCTGAAAGAAGAACAGGAGAAAAAATCGACGTAAAAAAGGGACGAACCTCGTGGAATAAGGTTAGGTTCGTCCCACTTGTTATCTACAGTTTACCGCGATCAGTTAGTTAAAATATTCAACGGCGTTTTTGAAAATCGCAAGTCCGTCGCCAACCTTGTCGACAAAACCAGGCTCGTTCCTTAATCGAGTCCAATTCGGACGTTGCGTTCGATCAATATGGCGTTCTGGATGCGGCATGAGTCCGAAAACTCGACCCGTTTCGTCACAAACCCCCGCGACGTCGCGCATAGCGCCGTTCGGATTGTCCGAAGGGACGTAACGAAGGACAAGACGACCTTCCGCTTCAAGCTTATCAAGAACAGCTTCATCCCGCGCCATAAATTTACCTTCCGCATGCGCAATCGGAAGATAGGCCTCGGCGACGCCGCGCAGAAAAACGCACTTATCGCTCTTAACGACGAGTCGAGTCCAGCGGTCGGTATAAACGCCAGACTTATTCCATGTCAAAGTAACCGGAGCTCCCTGTTCGTCGTCAGCGACAAGGACGCCAGATTTGATAAGAATCTGGAAGCCGTTGCAAATACCAAGGAT
>CAMZHY010000256.1 GCA_947307005.1 uncultured Planctomycetaceae bacterium | reverse complement strand
GCAGGAAATAAATGATGTAATTTATATTAAAGAAAATAAAACGGCGGACGGAAAAAAGCTCCGTTCGCCGTTTTATTTCACCGAATCGTTTTGTCAAACTCGCGTTATTCGACGCCGCGCGTTTCCTCCGCCTTTTGATCAAGCTCATCCATCGAAAAACGCGTTTCGACGATCGAGTGTTTATTGTCGTCGTTCCGATACTTGATATACGTCAGCGCAATCACCGTTCCGTCGGAAAGAAGCGCGACTCCGGGGTAACCGCAGTCCGAACCGCTGAAGGAATGGAGAAGTTTGACTCGGTATTCCCCTGGGCGTCCTTCCTTAATATCTTCGTAAGACCCGACCCATCCGACAAAATGCCCGCGCGTTTTACTCTCCGGCGCCTGGTCGCGAAACGCAATAAAATAACGATCTTCGCCGACGGAAACGCCGATGTGACGGTCTCCGGTAAGTTCCCAAGAGGTCTTTTTCGGAATCGACCAGCTTTCGCCGCCGTCTTGGCTAAACATAACCATACTGCGGTCTTTGTGGGAGTTTTCACGCATGAGGCAGCAAATCTCGTCGCCGCTTGGCGACCAGAACGCAAAAGGTTCGCAAAGATCGCGACCGTCGACAAAACCGACAAGGCGCGGTTCGGACCATGTAAAGCCGGCGTCGTTCGTTTCCGAAAGAACGACTTCAAGACGTCCCTTCTCAGGCGGTTCTTCGTTCAAAACAGTCCCGTCGGCGGCGCGTCGACGATGGAAGAAACCGATATAACAACCATCCTGAACTCCGGGGCGCTTCGGAATGATCGAACTGAACGCCATGACGTTCGCAAAGCCCAACGGTTCCTTCTCTTCCCACGTTTTCCCGCCGTCGCCGTTAACGATTCGCGCCGTCCAAGGCTGAGACGTAAAGACCCAATGCCAAACCTTGCCGTCGGCGGCGACGAGTCGGTAGACGCTCGGACAGTTCTTGTGTTTTCTGAACCCTTCAGGCGCGTTCGAATCAAGGCGAGTCCAAGTCAAACCGCCGTCCTCGCTCGCGGCGATCGGACCGGCGTACCCCCCGTGTCCGATATTCCAAACGAGAAGCAGCGAATCGTCGGGGTTCTTGACAAGATAAGGGTGTCCCTGATAGACGTCGGGAGTTCCCGCCGCAACGACGACTTGACGAAACGCGTCTTGCGAAATATCGACGGTCGGAACGGTTTCTTGCGCGGTCGCCAATGACGCGACTAAAACGCTTAAAGCGAAAGAGCGAACGAGAATTCGAATCGATTTGAGAAGAATACGTTTCATACAGATTCAGTCTCCGCGTCAAACGACAAACCGTGTCGCCGAGTAAAAATAAAACGCTCGTTCTGGGGACGATTCCAACAATACGGTCAATTCTACTTCATCTTATTGCGTTTCTGATACTCTTGGCTCGCGTATCGAAGCGTCTCCCTTTCCTTTTCGGTTAGACTAGACTCGCCGGAGCGGGAGATTTTACGCAAAATGTCGTCGACTTCCTTTTCAAGATCAAGAAAATCGCGATCCGACTTTTCGGAATACGTTTTAAAGTTCGCGCTGGAAGAAAGGGGACGCGAAGAACTTTTTTTGACGCCCGCGCTTTTCCCGACAAAAAGATCGGTCAGTCGAATTTTAGCGAGGAAATAGCAGGCGGCGAAAACGGCGCCGGATATGTGAATTTCATGGGCGACGCTATCGAAGGAGTTTACCGCGCCAAACATATCGTAAAGAACAAAGAGGACGCCTGCTAGCCACGCGGGGAGCGGAATGATTCCCCACAACAGAAGACGAACGTTTGGAAAATTAAACGCGAAAAGAATGACGAGCGCCGTAATGGCTCCAGACGCGCCAAGCGCGGCGGCGGACGCGCCGAAGTGTAAAACGTTCCAAACGATCCCGCCAAAGATCGCCGACGCGAGATAAAAGAGCGTGAACTCCGTCTTGCCGTATAGCCTTTCTAGAGGCGGTCCAAAGAAGAAAAGAACCAGCATATTGCAAAGAATATGCATAAACCCGTTGGGATCGTGCGCAAAAGCGTACGTTAGGCATCGATACCATTGAACGGGGCTATTGGCAACCTCGCCGACAAGCGCCATCTTTTTAAAAAGCGAGTCTCCAGTCGCCTGATCGGCAAAGTACAAGACGACGTTTAGAATAATGAAAATCGCAACGGCGGACGTCCCGGATCCGCGCTTTTTTTGTTCTTCCTTGTAGTAATCTCGATCGTAAAGTCCCATGAAATCCTCCGGTTTGTTCCAGTTCGAAGCTCGCGACGGCGGGCGACTGGACGGCGTCGTTCAAACCGACCCCAAACGTTTTAGATTATAACGCGGGTTCGATTAGGGACAATAAGTCGCGCAAAGAAGCCGCTCGAGACGCGTCCTCTACTGACGGCGAGTTCAAATACAAAACAAAAAAATTAGGCGTCCCCTTTTGCGGTTTGCGTATTTTTACGATAATGGAGGGGCGTCGGACGGTCGACGCGCATCAATCGGTTGGACGGGTTTCTACGGCATGACGGGACAAAGAACAGAACGACCAACGACGCTCGGCGTCGTCGGAGGCGTCGCGTCGGGTAAAAGCTTTGCGACGGCGGAGTTTGTCGCGCAAGGGGCCGCAAAATTTGACGCCGACCTTGAAGTTTGCGCGCTTTATGAAGATTCCTCCGTCCTCGAAACGATACGTCGGCGCTGGCCGTCCGCCGTAAAAGAAGACGGTAAACTTAATCGTCAGAAACTTGCGCGAATTGTTTTCGCCCCCAATGAAAAGGGACGAAATGAACTCGCGACGCTCAATTCGATCGTTCATCCCCTGCTCTTTGAGATATTCGAACGCTGGCTCAAAGGGCTTTGTGGAAAGGAGTTTGCCGTTGTCGACGCGCCGCTCCTTTTTGAAGTCGGCTGGCAAAAACGCGTCGATTACGTCGTTTTCGTCGACGCGGATTATGAAACGCGTTTGAAACGCGCCCTCGACAGGGGGTGGAGTCCGGAAGAACTTGCGTTCAGAGAAGCGCGACAGTTTCCGCTTGACGTCAAGAAGAATCAGTCTGATTTTATTATTGAATCGCGTCGCGACGGTCCCGCCGTGTCGGTCCAAGTCGCCTCGATTTTGTCGCAAATACGGGAAAAACAATACTTAATGTCGCAACGTTGAAAACGTTGTATTAATTGCCGCGCCCGACCGTTTTACGACGAGGGCGCCGTTAATTGCTCAGGAATTATTAAATGTCGTTTGAAGAATTCTCGTCTTTCTTCGCTTCCCCCGACAATAAGGAAGCGTCCTCGTCTAGTCCCCAAAACGCGTCCGCAAACGACGATGATTTTAACCGCGAAAAAAACGATTCCTTCCCGTCGTTCGGTCGAGATGAAAGTCGTCCTCGAAACGGAGGAGAACGCGACGCCGATTATTCTCGAACAGGAGCGCGATACTACCAGCGCGGTCGGCGTTACGGCGAGCAGCGTCCCTACTCTAACGACGATTTCACTCCGCGTCGAAACGATTACGCAAAACCTCGACGCGTTTCCGAAGTCGCCGACGGCGACGCCTATCCGCGTAAGTATTCAGCGCCCCGCGAATACTCTCGCTTTGACCGCAAACCGTACAATCCGCGCTTTAACGAACGTCCCAACTATGATCGTCCGCGGGACCAATATAAGCGGTCGTGGTATGAACAGCGCGCCAACGACGAAGGAAAGCCCTTTCATTCTCGTTCAAACTCCGAACGTCGTCCCTTCAATTCTTTCAACGACGGTTCGAGATCGCGACGACGCGAACGAGAAGATCGAGGACAATTCCGTCGTCAAGAGGGCGACTTCCGCTCCCTGCCGCGCCGTCCGCGTCAGAATAAGCGTTTTGTAAAACGCGTTGAAGCGTATTCTCTTGCGGAATCGTCTCTTAAGAGGAACGTTAGGCCTTCGCGATTTAACCCTGTCGAGGCGGCGGACGCGTCGATTCGCGCGGATTTCTCAAGACGCGACGAACTCCTCAAACTCAGTTCGTTGGAATTAGTGAAACTGGCACGTCGAACCGAAGATCGTTTCGAGCGTCAACTTGTTCTTCAGGCGCTCCGGGAAAGGATTCGAAGAGCGGCCGTAACGCGCGCCGAGGGCGTTCTTGAGTTTCTTCCCGAAGGTTTCGGTTTTCTTCGATGTTCAGCAAACGACTTCGTCACAACGGCGGACGACGTCTACGTTTCGCCCAACCAAATCCGAAGTCTCAAACTTCGTCCCGGTTCGATCATTTTCGCGCTACTGCGCGTTATTTCCGTCGACGGACTCGATACCGGCGAGGCGAAAGCTCGTCCTAATTTTTCCGACCTTGTCGTTGGACGCGCGACGAAACGTCTGCGATTAACGCGGGAAGATTTGTCCGACGCGTCCGATCCGCTGCGCGCGATCGAAAAGTCTGCGCCAATCTGTTTAGGTCAGCGAGCGACGCTTGTCGCGCCTTCCGGTCCCGCCTCGCAGTCTTTCCTCTTCAAACTCGTCGAGGCGACGCTGGCTAATAATTCGGAAATTACCGTCGTCGTACTCCTTCATTCCGCCGATCCGAAGGAAATTAAGGAGCGCTTTAACGACCCTCGTTGCGAGGTCGTCTCTTCCGTCGCCTTACCCGAAGCGTGGTGGAAAATTCACGTCGCTAATCTCGCGTTTGAAAGGGCAAAGCGACTCGTCGAATCAGGACGCGACGTCGTCGTTTTCTGCGACTCTTTCGATCTTCTGGCCTCGGCGTGGAAAGAAGAAAACGCGACTTCCGAAACCGGAAACCGTTCTTGGAGCGAATCCCCGCAGGAAGCGTCTCCCAAAACGCTCCTCGGACTTGCGCGCAATCTCGAGGACGGAGGCTCGCTGACCGTCGTCGCCGCGACGCAACCAGAAAACGGCGACGCGCCCGCCGATCTCAAGGGCGTCGCCGACGCGGCGATCTTCTTTAACCCAGAGACGGGCGCCGTCGATCTTGAAAAAAGTTTTTCCTTGGCGAAAGCGGAGTCGTTCGATTCTTCGGAAACAACGAATCCCGCCTAACAGGGATTTCGACGACGCCGTTCTTCCCCGAACGCGCCGCGCTTTTGACTACGCTTGCTTATCGCGGCTGCTTTGCTAGAATTAGTCGCAGTTTGGAGCGTTCGCCGGCGACTCCTCGTCATTCCGAGGAGTCGCCTCCGTAAGATGAAGAGAGAACTTATGACCGAATATGAAGGCTTTGTCTGCGCGCCCGGCGACGTCGGTAAAATTGCGATCGTCGTCTCGCGTTTCAATAAATCGATTACCGATAGACTTCTGGAAGGCGCCCTCGCCAAACTTCGCGAAAATCTCGTTTCCGAAGATCAAATTCTCGTCGTCCGCGTTCCCGGCGCCTTCGAACTGCCGACGCTTGCCGAACGACTCGCTTGGGACGAAGACGTCGCCGCCGTTATCTGCCTAGGTTGCGTCATCAAAGGAGAAACCCCTCACGACGAGTACATTAACGGCGCGGTAAGTCAACAGCTTGCTCGAATTGGCGCGGAATACGGACTGCCGGTCGTCTTCGGTCTTCTAACGTGCAACACGGTCGAGCAGGCGCTCGTCCGCCTCATCGCCGGTGATTTCGGCAAAGATGATGTGGGCGATGGCAGGCCTCTCATTGATAGCGGTACCAGAAACGGCGTTTTTTGGGGAGATTGAGGCGAGAATCGCAGCATATTGGCCACCCGACGGGGCATCTTCGGGGACGTTGATAGTGAAGTTGATCTCGTGAGCTTCGTGTGGCGCGAGAGTGCCGGTCTCGGGTGAATCAATGGTGATCCACTCGGTGATTTCGCTGTATTTGCCAGGTTCGCCGAAGACGGA
>CAMZHY010000255.1 GCA_947307005.1 uncultured Planctomycetaceae bacterium | reverse complement strand
TCCGCCGCAAAATCCGCCGCAAAATCCGCCGCAAAATCCGCCGCAAAATCCGCCGCAAAATCCGCCGAAAAATCAAGCGTAAAAAGTTCGAAGAGACGGATCCGCGCGTTTCTTCGGAGAAACGGCGACGCGAAAACGGAAGAGATCGCCGCTTACTTGGGACTGCGCGCCTCAAGAACGAGGGGTCTTATCGCAGAAATGGTCGACGAAGGCGTCGTCGTCGCGGAGGGAAACGCCAGAGCAAGACGTTATTCACTCGCCGACAATCCGTCGTCGAACAAATCCTGACATATACTTTGCGCGTCTAATCAAACAAACGAACGATAGCCATGGCAGAACGATTCTTCTTTCCCACCGAACGAACGGAACGCTCAACCGATTCTTTCGAGCCTTTCCTAAAACAGGCTGCGAAAAAGCTCATTGAAAACGCAACCAAAGACGACTCGCGAACGCTCGACATGAGTTCTTTCACATGCGTGGTCTCGGGCAATCGCGCCAAACGCACGCTGACGGCGTATCTCGTAGACGCGGTCGAAAAAGCAATCGCCGACAAACGGTTCGACCGCGACTGGTTTCCTCCCGACGTTCTCCTTCTCGGCGAGACGCCTGAAAAACTCTACGATCCCGAAAAGGTCTACGGTCAGCCGCTCCCCGTCGCGAACGAGATTGCCAAAGTCTACTGCGAAAGTCGCGCGCTGAAGACGTTTCTGACCGATCCACAATATAGGAACGACGCGCTCGCGCTCTTTCCCGTCGCTGAAGGAACCGCCGTCGCCGCGAGGTTCGACGCGCTCGTCGCCGACCAGAAAAACGCGCTCAAACTCGCGCAAACGTTCCTCACGCTCGACCAGAACCTTGCGAACGAATGCAAAAACTGTCGCGACGTCGCCGAAGTCTGCCAGGAACATGGGCTCGTCAACGAAGTCAAACGCTGGCGCGCCGTCGGGAAACTCCATGATCTCTATCTCGAGGAAATCCGACGCTGCGGACGATTCGACCGCAACGACGCGCGCGAGAAGGCGATCAAAAACGGGCAAATCGGCGGTACGGAATACGATCGCGTCGGCAACGGTTCGCGGCGCTATTTCGTCATCGGCGCGGTCGACCTCAATCAGCAGCAGAAGGATATCTTTCAAGCGCTCAAAGATCGCGTCCAATATTGGGTTTACGCGCCTCTCTCTCGCAAAATTGCAATTTCAGAAGACCAAAAGGACGCAAAATCCCAAAACGATCAAGATCCCCAAGATTCCAACATCCCCCAAACCAGTTCCCCATTCAACTTCGAACTCGAGTTTAACAAACATCCGGAGGCGTTCTTCGACGAGTTCGGTTGCGTAAACCCCGATCGTTGGGCGCTCGACGCCAACCAGACGCCGAACATTCCGATTCCCGACGAAAACGTCTTTCTCGTCGATTCCCCGGAGGACCAAGGCAAGACGGTCGCGCTTCTTACGCGCGAACTCTCCCTTAGAGAGAACGTCGAGACGCCCGCGTCGGCGGACGACTACGCCCCGATCGATCCCGAGAGTCTCGTCGTCGGCGCGCCTGACCTTGAGGTCGTTCCTTTCGTCGAGGAACGCATGAAGGAGATCGGTTACGCCACGATTCACGGCGAAGGCTCGCCCATCGCGCAGAACCGCGTCTTTCGCGTTCTTGAACTCTTCGCGCGCTATCTGGAAACGCGTTCCTTCGACGTCCTCGGCGAGATTCTGCGACGCCCCGACGTCGAGCTCTGGCTTCGCCGCGTGTGGAATCAATACGAACTCCCCAAGGCGTCCGACGTCAAAAACGACGATCCGGAAGAGGCGCGTCAGCGCGAAGAGGACGCGGCGCTCGACGCCGACAAAGACGACGCGCTCTCCGAACAGGCGGATTACGGCGAGCCCGATTCCAACTCCCCAATAAACGTCGTCGACGCCCGCGCGCAATGGCTCGACGAATTCGACGAATATCGCGAAACGTTCCTCCCGACCCGCGTCGGCGCGCGATGGTTCAAAAAGATCGACGAAAAAAATTCGAAGAACAACCGCTACTATCTGCATCTCAGAAAAGCGTCCCACATCGTCGACGAGGCGCTCGCCGAGTTTCTGGAGAAAAAAGGCTCGGCGTGGCTCTACAACCGCGCGGCCAAACGCGACAAGTCCGATACGCGCGGCGCGTTCAACCCGGAAACGGACGACCTCGACGCGCTCAAAATCGATCCGAAGTCGACGCCCAAACTCCTCGTCGGGAACGTCGAGTACGCGACCTTTCAGAAGAAAAGACCTCTCGCCGAATGGACGGAGCCGATCCAAGCGCTTGTCGCCGCAATTTACCCGAGCGACGTCACGCGCCCCGATTTCGACGAAGAATCGCAAATCGAAGGGTTCTCTAAATTCTTCCGCGACGCGCTCGACGCCCTCTACCGAGTTCCTTCAAAGGACGAACGCGGCGTTCCGCTGAAGGACGTCGACGTCACGGGCGCGTTCGCAATTCGGACGCTTCTGAGCGAGGTTCGCGGAAAGAGCGTCGCGCCGACGCCCGATCAACATGTCGTCGAAATCCAAGGGTGGCTCGATCTGCTCTTCGACGACGCGCCATACTGCATTCTGACGGGCTTCAACGAACGCGTCGTCCCGTCGACGCTTTCCGGGGATATGTTTCTGCCGAACAAGACGCGCAAAGCGCTCGGTCTTTCCGACGCTTCTCGCGTTTTCGCCCGCGACGCGTACATCGCCTATACGCTCGCGTGTTCTCGCGACGCGTTCTTCGTCGTTCTGGAAAAACGAACGCTTAAGAAAGACCCTCAGATTCCGAGCCGATTTCTCTTCGCCGCGCCCGACGAAAAGATGATTCCCGAGAGGGTCGTTCGATACTTCGGCGAATCCGGAACCAAAAACTTTGAGAATCTCGCGCGCCGTCACGAGGGCGTTCCCTTCCCGAAAGCTAAGTCGAAAGAACCTGCGGTCTCAACGCCAAAAGGCTTCTCTCCTCCCGTTTTAACTCTTCCGTCGAACTCGCCTTACTCATGGCCAAAGTCTCGGAACAAAGAGAAAAGCGGCGACGGGTTCGTTATGAACGTCACGGACTTCGAGAAATTCCTCGGCAGTCCCTATCGTTTCTTCTTAGAGAAAGCGTTCGGTCTCCGCCCCGCGACGAGGGGCGCGAACGAACTCGATTCGGCGAACTTTGGAACGCTCGCTCACGAAACGCTTTGCGCGTTCGGAAGCGACGCCAAAATCAAAAACGCGACGGACGAACGCGTTATTTTCAATTACCTTTCACAAAAACTCGACGAACTCGCCGCGAAGGCGTTCAACGATTATTCGTCCCCTTTCGTTCGCGTTCAGATCGAGAATCTCCGCGCGCGACTCCGTTCTTTTGCGTCGTGGCAGGCGAAATGGCGCAAAGCGGGCTACGAGATACGATACGCCGAAGTTTCCGCTGAAGCTAATATTGGCAAAGTCGAGTCCTCATGCTTCGACGAACGTGTCAAAGCGACGACGGTTCGCGGGCGACTCGACCGTATCGATTACAATCCCGACGAAAATCGATGGATCGTCTTCGATTACAAAACCTTTGACGAAACCCATATTGGCAGCGACAAAACGGAACAAGAGAAGGGAGGAGGAATCAAAGATCGTTCGTCCAACGCGACGCTCTTTACGCGTCGCGTCAATTCCACCGTCGATAAGCAGCACCGCAAAAATGCAGGCGACGGGGAGTCGACTTATCCGCTGAGCTTTTGTCAAACCTACGCTAACGAAGACCTCGACGCGATCTTTAAAAAACGATGGATCAATCTTCAACTGCCGCTATATCGGCGTATGCTGAATGAGTTCGTCGGCGGAGGCAAAACAGAGATCGATTTCGACGGAGCTTCGCTCGGTTACGTCGTCCTTGGCAAAGCCGGCGTGCTCGCGAGCGGCGCGCCGTGGACAAGCGACGAATTAAAGGGCGCCGACCATATGTGTCGTTGGGTCGTCGAACAGATTTGGAGAATATGCGACAAAGGGGTGGTCGATCCGCGCGAAACGCTCGACGGATTTCTCCCCATTCTGGACGGCGACAAGCGGAAAAATGACGACTTTGCGCCGATCACGCTCAGCTATCTCTAACGAGAACCCCAAAAGCGCTTATTCGCGCCCTTGCAATTCGATTCTCGTTTGTTTAGAATGGGTCGAAAACAGTAGCGGCCGCTCCGCGCGCGGGCGACGTCCCGTCTCCGACGGCGCGAACGGTCTGATTCTTAATAATGAAACAGACGGCGACGAGGTCCTCCTCCGCCGTCGGCGAAAGGGTTGTTCTCCATGCCACAAGTTGTTTACGGCGTTATTTTTCACTGGCTCGGCGGTCTCGCCTCCGGCTCTTTCTACGTTCCTTATAAAGCGGTGCGCAAATGGTCTTGGGAAGTCTACTGGCTCGCCGGCGGTTTCTTCTCATGGATCATCGCCCCTTGGATCATGGCGCTCCTGCTCTCCAAGGGCGTCGTCCCTTCGATCATGACGGTTCTTCGCGAGAATCCTCAGGCTGTCGGTTGGGCTTACCTGTTCGGCGTTCTTTGGGGAATCGGCGGTCTGACCTTCGGTCTGACGATGCGTTATCTGGGCATGTCCCTCGGAATGGCGGTCGCGCTCGGCTTGTGCACCGTGCTCGGAACGCTCATGCCCGATATCTTCAAGCAAATAGCATACGATAATGGAATAATTGATAATATCAGGACGCAGCCCCCGTACTGCGTCATTTTGCTCGGACTCGGCGTCTGCCTCCTCGGCGTTATCCTCGCGGGAGTCGCGGGCATGTCGAAGGAGCGCGAGCTTCCCGAGGACGCCAAAAAGGACGCGATCAAAGAGTTCAACTTCGTGAAGGGAATTTTTATCGCGCTTATTTCCGGTCTCTTCAGCGCGTGTATGGCGTTCGGACTTCAGGCTGCGGAACCGATCGCCGTCGCTTCTAAGGCGTATGGCACGGGAGATCTCTGGGTCGGGCTTCCGAAACTCTGCGTCGTTCTGCTCGGCGGCTTTACGACGAACTTCATCTGGTGTCTGCTCCTCATGCTCAAGAACGGGACGCTGTACCAGTTCTTCACGTCGACGATCGACGATCCCGACAAGAAGGGCGAAAAGGTCAAGGTCAACTACTCGTGGAACCTCTTCTTCTCCGCGCTTGCCGGTACAACTTGGTACTTCCAGTTCTTCTTCTATTCTATGGGCGAGACGCGAATGGGCGAATACCAGTTCTCGAGCTGGACGCTCCACATGGCGTCGATTATCATCTTCAGTTCGATCTGGGGTCTGTGTCTCCATGAATGGAAGGGCACGAGCCGCTTCACGAGGTTCATTCTCGGCGTCGCGATCTTCACGCTCATCTACTCCACGATTGTCGTCGGCTACGGCAATCTCATGAAGCAGTCGAACGCGGGAGAAGTCACGCCTGATCCGGCGGCTGCGGTTGAAGCCGTTCAGGAAGGAATCGGCGACGCCGTCGACAAAGTCGGCGACTTTATCGAAGACGCCGTCGAATCGTTCGACTGAGTCGGTCATTTCCCTATGCAATAAAGATAACTCGCCGCCCCGAGAGTCCTCGGGACGGCGTTTTCAACGCTTGCGGACGCGCTTAAGCATTCGCAAAGCTCTACCCTAGCATGGAAAGCTACGTCTATGAAAATGAACGTTATACGGAAATTCGTTCTCGTCTCTCTGCTCGCCGTCCTTTTGACGACGCTTGCGGAAAATCGCGCCGACGCGGTTGATCTCTTTGTCTCAAGCGGGCGTTTCTCCATCGGATTCTCCGATCGGAGCGCGCCGCCTCCGCCTGTCGTCGTGCCCGTCGCGCCTCCCGTCGTCGTTCCCGCCCCCGCGGCGGTCTACTATGAGCCGGACCCGATCCTTCTGGAAAGTCCCGAGCCGGACCTTATCGTCGCGCCGAC
>CAMZHY010000254.1 GCA_947307005.1 uncultured Planctomycetaceae bacterium | reverse complement strand
GGCGACCGCGATTCGCGTCGCGGCGGACGCGGGGAACGCGGCGCGAGGAGCGTCGAACTCGCTCCGAAGGAGAAAGAGCTCAAGCCGCTCTCCGAAGAGAAGAAGTCGGGCAAGCAGTCTTTGCAAGGTTTCGACGAACTCAAGCAGTTCTTCGGTCTCTGAGTCGTCTAGGTCGGGCTAGGGGGCGCGGGTCGAGTTGCTCGGCGCGCTCCCGTCGTTTGGGACGCGGCTCTCGCACGACGCCGCGTCTTCGTCTTTATCGCGTCATTGATACCGTTGCAGAATATTGTGAAAATTGCGCAAATCTCGGGAATCGCCGCTTGGCTGCCGGACGGGCGATTGAACAACGCCGAACTCGTCAAGGCTTTTCCGAAATGGACCGAAGAGAAGCTTCGGCGGAAACTGGGAATCGACGAGCGACCGATCGCGGCGGAGAACGAGACGGCGACCGATCTCGGCGTCCTCGCCGCGAAACGGCTCTTTGACGAAGGGATCGCGCGTCCCGACGAGATCGATTTTCTCGTTTTATGCACCCAGTCGCCCGACTATTTTCTCCCGTCCTCCGCGTGCTTGATGCAGGCGCGGCTCGGACTGCGGCAGGAGTGCGGCGCGTTCGATATCAACCTCGGGTGCAGCGGCTACGTCTACGGGCTCGGCGTCTGCAAAGGGCTGATCGAGTCGGGGCTCGCGAAGAAAGTTCTCTTCGTCACGGCGGAAACATACTGCAAGCACATCAACGAGCGCGACAGCGTCTCGCGTCCGATCTTCTCCGACGGCGCGGCGGCGACGCTCTTAGAGGCCGTCGAATCCGACTCGAACGACGTTTTTTCCGGCGCTCCGGCGCTCGGTCCCTTTGAGTTCGGAACCGACGGAACCGGCGCGGACATGCTCGTCGTCGAGGCGGGCGGCGCGCGGCTCCCCGCCAGCGCGGAGACGGCGGTCGAACGTATCGATATGCACGGAAACTATCGGTCGAAGAATCAGCTCTACATGAACGGGCCGGGCGTCTTTACGTTTTCGATCAACGTCGTGCCGCCGCTCGTTCAGCGATTCCGCGACCTTGCGGCGCGGCGCGGCGCGGAGATCGACGCGTACATTTTCCATCAGGCGAACAAGTTCATGCTCGATCGGCTTCTCGACCTTTGCGAGCTCGAGCCGGAAAAATATTTCAACGATATCGCGACGCGCGGCAACACGGTCTCGTGCACGATCCCAATCGCGATGATCGACGCGATGAAGACCGGGCTCGTTCAGCCCGGGCGGCTCGCGCTTCTCGTCGGGTTCGGCGTCGGACTGTCGTGGGGCGCGGGGCTCGTTCGTTTTCCCGAAAACTTCCGCGTCGTTCCTCTCGAATGACGCGGCGCAACGCAAAAGAAAGCAGCGGCTATGGCGGCGGAACAGAATAAAATCGCGAAACCTTGGGGCGGCGTCTTTACGGAGGCGACCGACGCGCTTTTTGAACAGTTCAGCGAAAGCGTCAGTTTCGACAGTCGTATGTACGAGCAAGATATCGAAGGCTCGATCGCGCACTCGAGGATGCTTTTCGACGTCGGAATCCTGACGAAAGAGGAATTTGAAGCGATTGAGCGCGAACTCCTCGCGATCAAGGAGCGAATCGCGCGCGGCGAGATGGAGTTCTCGACTCAGCTCGAAGACATTCACATGAACGTCGAAACGGCGCTCGAAGAGAAGCTCGGCGACGTCGGGCGCAAGCTCCACACGGCGCGGAGCCGCAACGACCAGGTTTCGACCGACTTCAGACTCTGGATCCGCGGCGCGATCGACCGGCTCGACGCGCTCCTTTGCGGCGTTCAGAAGGCGTTCGTCGGACGATGCGACGGCGACTTTGACGTCGTCGTTCCCGCGTACACGCACACGCAGCGCGCTCAGCCGGTTCTCGCGCCCCATATCTGGCTTGCGTACGTCGAGAAGCTCGAGCGCGACCGGGAGCGGCTCGCCGACTGCCGCAAGCGCGTCAACACGCTCAGTCTCGGCGCGGCGGCGTGCGCCGGCACGAGTTTGCCGATCGATCGGACGAAGACGGCGGAATACCTCGGATTTGAACGAATCGCGGCGAACAGCGTCGACGTGTCGAGCGACCGCGACTTCGCCGTCGAGTTCGCGTTCGACATGGCGCAGATCGCGATTCATCTCAGCGGCTGGGCGGAAGACTGGATCTGGCAGTCGACGGTCGAGTTCGATTTCCTCAAGATCCCTCAAGCGTACAGCACCGGCTCGTCGATCATGCCGCAGAAGGTCAATCCGGACTCGCTGGAGCTGATTCGCGGCAAGACGGCGCGGGTCGTCGGCGCGCTCCAGTCGCTCCTCATGCTGACGAAGGGAATCCCGCTCGCGTACGACCGCGACCTGCAGGAGGACAAAGAGCCCGTTTTCGACGCGTTCGACACGGTCTCCGTCTGCCTTGCGCTCGCCGCGCCGATCGTCGCCGGAACGACGCTCAAGCGCGAATCGATCGCCGCGCGCCTCGACAAGGGCTATCTTGACGCGACGAGCTTCATGGAATACCTCATTCGCCAAGGGGTTCCGCAGCGTTCGGCGCACGGGATCGTCGGGCGCCTCGTCCGCAAAGGAATCGACTCCGGGCGCGCGCTCGCCGAGTTTTCGCTCGACGAATTCAAAGAGGAATGCGAACTCGTCGACGAGAACGTTTACAAGTTCCTCGGCGCCGTCAACGCGGTTAACGCGATGAAGTCTTACGGGTCGACCGCGCCGGATCAGGTTCGGTTCCAGATCGACTCGTGGAAGAAGAAACTCGGGCTGTGATCCCCGCGCCGACAGGAAAACGCCATGACGCCGAACATTCCAGACGACGAACCATTGACCGACGACCTCGAACTCGACGACGTCGAGCCGCTCGACGAGCTTGAAAGCGCCGAGAGCGCCGCCGCGTGGCTTCCTCCCGAGGAGAAGGTCGGCGAAGTCGCCAAACGCGTCGTGACCGACGCGGAGTCCGGGTGGCGTCTCGACCAGTTCCTCGCCGCGAAGTTTCCGCAGTACAGTCGCGTCCTGCTCCGCAAAGCGATCCAGGCGCCCGACGGCGTCGACGTCGGCGGACGCCACGGCAAGCCGTCCTTTCGACTCCGACCCGGCGACGTCGTCTCCTTCCGCGTGATCGAGCCGCCGCGCGAAAGTCCGATTCCCGAGGACATTCCCCTCGACGTCCTTTACGAAGACGACGACCTCGCCGTCGTCAACAAGCCGGCGGACATGGTCGTGCATCCCGCCCGCGGACACTGGTCGGGGACGCTCGTCGGGGCGCTCGCGCATCGGTTCGCGGGCCAGCTCAGTCAGAATCGGGGCCCGGCGCGCCCGGGGATCGTCCACCGGCTCGACCGCGACACGAGCGGCGCGATCATCGTCGCGAAGAACGACCAGGCGCACGCGTTTCTCGCCGCGCAGTTCGAACAGAAACGGATCGAAAAGGAATATTTCGCGATAACGCTCGGCGGGATTCGTTCCGACCGCGAAGTCGTCGATTTGCCGATCGGCCATCATCCGAAATATCGCGTGAAGATGGCGATCGCGCCCGACGACCCCGAAGCGAAGCCCGCGCTCACCTATTTCGAGGTTCTCGAACGTTTCCGCGGCTTTTCGACCGTCCGCTGCCTCCCGAAGACGGGGCGAACGCACCAGATTCGCCTGCACCTCGCGAGCCTCGGATGCCCGATTCTGTGCGACAAGCTCTACGGAGGGCGTTCGACGATCACGCGCGAAGAGATCGCGGGAATCGTCGATCGGTCGCCGCATGGCAAGCGCGCCGACGCGCCGCCGCCGGTTCCGATCCTCGCGAGACAGGCGCTCCACGCGCGAAGAGCGACCTTTGAGCTTCCGTCGACGCATGAGAGGATCACGGTCGAAGCGCCCCTTCCGAAAGACCTTGAGGATACGCTCGCCGCGCTTCGAGAGTTTCGCGCCCTGTCGTAACGCCTTGCAGATCGCCGTCCCGCCTGAACCCCCGCCAGCGAAGAGAGAAAGAATGACGACCGAGAACAACGCCATAGATCATCTGAAGAACGTCGACGCGTGGCGAGCGCTGTACCCCTACCGTTCCCATTTCGAAACGATCGGCGGGTTCCGATATCACTATCTCGACGAAGGGCCGACGACGCCCGACGATTCGCGTCCGACGCTCCTCTGCTCCCACGGCAACCCGACGTGGTCCTTCTTCTTCCGCTCCGTCGTCGACGCGTTTTGCGACGAATATCGCGTGATCGTTGTCGATCATATCGGCTGCGGACTCTCGGAGAAGCCGCCCGTGAGCAAGTATCCGTATTCCCTCGGGCGGCGCGGGCAGGATTTAATCGACCTGATCGAAAAGCTTGGGCTGACGAATATCGCGCTGATCGCGCACGACTGGGGCGGCGCGGTCGCGATGAACGCGGCGACGCGGATTCCCGAGCGGTTCTCGAAGATTATTCTCATGAATACGGCGGCGTATTTGAGCGACCGCGTCCCGAAGCGCATCGCCCTATGCCGGATCCCGTATCTGCGCAGAATCATGATGCAGGGCTTGAACGTCTTCCCGCGCGCGGCGACGAAGATGGCGACCGCGAAGGGACTCGCGCCCGAGGTCAAAGCCGGGCTTCTCGCGCCCTACGACTCATGGCGCAACCGCGTCGCGGTCTGCGAATTCGTGCAGGACATTCCGCTCTCGACGAGCCATCGCTCCTACGAGGCGCTCAAAACCACGGGCGAGCGTCTGAACGTCTTTAAAGACGAGCAGGTCGCGCTGATCTGGGGCGTCAAAGACTGGTGCTTCCCGCCGGAAGTCTTTATGGCGGAGTTTTTGAAATATTATCCGAACGCGTTTACGCGCCGAATCGAAGACGCCGGGCATTATCTGCTGGAAGACAGTCCGCAAGAGACGCTCGCCGCGATTCGCGAATTTTTAGAAAAGTAAACGGCGCGCGACCCGCGCCCAGCCCTCAAGAGGAGCGCATACCATGACGACGGAACGTTCAGCGGAAGAATCTCGACCTCAGCCGCAACCGCCGCGCCAGCCGCAGAACGTCGCGAAGCTGGAAGGACAAGGGGGCGGACGCAACCTCGGCGCGCTTTTGCAGGAGTTCGGGCAGACCCGAATCGCGATTGAAAACGAGCTGGCGAAGGTCGTCGTCGGGCAGAAGGACGTGATTCGTCAGATTCTCGCCGCCGTCTTTACGCGCGGGCACTGTCTTTTGGAGGGGGTTCCCGGACTGGCGAAGACGCTGACCGTCTCGACGCTCGCGAAGATTCTCGACGTGAAGTTCCAGCGCGTCCAGTTTACGCCCGACCTGACCCCGTCGGACATCACGGGCGCGACGGTCCTCGAGGAAGATTCTCAGGGGCGGCGCTCGTTCCGATTCGTGGAGGGCCCGGTCTTTACGAACATTCTGCTCGCGGACGAAATCAACCGCACGCCGCCGAAGACGCAGTCGGCGCTCCTTCAGGCGATGCAGGAGCGCGAGGTCACGGTCGGAAACGAGACGCGGCCGCTTCCGGAGCCGTTCCTCGTCATCGCGACGCAGAACCCGATCGACCAGGAGGGAACGTATCCGCTCCCGGAAGCGCAGCTCGACCGCTTCATGTTCAACGTCAAGATCGACTATCCGACGCTGGAGGAGGAGGAGCGCATCCTCGCCGCGACGACCCGGGGCGAGACGCCCGAGCCGCGCAAACTCCTCAACGCGAAGATTCTCCTCAATATGCAGAGGCTGGTCGCGAGCGTCGCCGTGAGTCAATACGTCGTGCAGTACGCGACGCGCCTCGTCCGCGCCACGCGGCCCGACGACGAGTCCGCGCCCGACTTCGTCCGCGACCTCGTCGATTGGGGCGCCGGCCCCCGCGCCGGACAGTATCTCATTAACGGCGGCAAAGCGTTCGCCGCGATGGACGGACGCTTCTCCGTCTCGATCGAA
>CAMZHY010000253.1 GCA_947307005.1 uncultured Planctomycetaceae bacterium | reverse complement strand
CTGCTCGAAGAAAACGGACGCGTTTTGACGGCGGCGACTAAATTCAGCCAATGGATTTCCGCAAGATACGCGCCATACGAAAGATACCAGAAATTCTGGGCTTCCGTCTTGACGTGGTTGAACTGCGGCGAACCCGCGCCCGTCATGAGCTACAAGCCGGCCGTCTGCCCCGCGCGCGCCAAGGACGCGACTCTTTCAAAAGAAGATTATATCGACGCGGTGAGAAGAAATTCAGACTGGTTTTTCAACTCCGGTTTTTTACTCAGCGACACGGACGAAAAAGCCTATGTCGCGCCGCGAGCGCAGCGGGATATTCCGCTCCAGGTAGAGTTCCATATCGACAAAACGGGCGACGGACGCAACGGTCTCATTGAGTCGTTCGCGTCGGGCGCGCAGTTTAACCCCGACGGATCGGAAAAGGTCAGGTTCATCAAAAGGGCGGACTGCAACGGAGAAGCGGCCGGCGCGCTGGCGCTGGCGTACCGTACTACCGGAAACGAACGATACAGGGACGCCGCTTATAATCTTGTAAACTGGCTCCTGCGCGAATCGGCTCTATCCTGCGATTCTCGCGCCGACGCGAAGAGTCCGCAGTACGGTTTTCTAGATTGGAACGACGATCCTGCTTGTCCCGAACAGTATTACGGAGACGACGCCGCGAGAGCGATTCTCGGGCTGATCGAAGCGATCTCCATCCTCGGAAAGGACGGCGAACAATTCCAGCAACGACTTCTGGAAATCATTATTGCAAATTTCAGAACAACGGGCGTCAACGGATTCAGAGGAAGCAATATTCACGCGAGCGCTCTCGCCGCGAACGGCTGGAAATACTTCTACGACAGGGAAATAACCAATTTCGCGCCTCACTTCGAGGCGATGCTCTGGGCGTGTTACCTTTGGGCGTATGAGCGGACGGGCTGGGAGCCGCTGCTGCAACGAACCAAAATCGGGATCGCGCTGATGATGGACGCGTATGAAAAAGATCAATGGCGCTGGACGAACGGGCTGCAGCAGGAAAGAGCGAAGATGATCCTTCCGCTGGCTTGGCTCGTCCGGCTGGAGCCGACGGAACAGCATGAAGCATGGCTCCGTCAGATCGTCGGCGACGTTATGATGTTCCAAGACGAGACCGGCGGAATTCAGGAACGTTTAGGAAAGGGTCAGGGGCTTTTTGGCAGTTACAAGTCCAACTCCGCCTATGGAGGCGCGGAAGCGCCGGTTATTCAGAATAACGGCGATCCCTGCGTGGATAATCTCTATACCCAGCCTTTCGCTTTTCTTGGACTTACGGAAGCGACGCGCGCGACTTCTAACGACGCGAACAGAAAAGTATACGAAACGTACTTGCGAAAATTGACCGATTTCGTCGTCAGAACTCAGCAAGTTTCCGACGTTTGCCCTGAGTTTGACGGCGTTTGGTTCCGGGCGTTCGACTACGACAAGTGGGAAACATACGGGTCCGACGGCGACGTCGCATGGGGCGTTTGGACAACCGAGACGGGCTGGACGGAGGCGTGGCTGAGCAGCGGCGTCAGTTTACACATTGTGGATACTTGCGTCTGGGAACTGTCCGAAACCATGGATCTGACGGACGAGTTTGCGACCGTCAAAGAGATCATGCTTAAAGAGATCGCCGACGACAAACATAACGACTCCTCGCGTTGAGCGGCGCCTGACGCGCAGGGAGCCGCTCGTGGCGAACGAAACCGAAAAACGGTTTGCAAGAGAAAAGAATTCTGGATAGAATAATCCGCGTTGGCGGCGGCTTCGTCGTCAATGCCAAACTTGCGACGCGATCGAAGGACTAAAAAACATCGAGAAACGTCGCAAGGCTTATCATAAACGACAAAATAACCGTTCTTAGCTAAACCCGCGCCGCAGTCGTTCCGGATGCGGTTATTTAACGTCGTTTACTGTAACTGATGCGAGACGGGAGACTCGTCGGACTCAACAGACGTCGGTTCTCAAGCGTTCGTTTGTAGAAAAGCAAATGGCGATTCTCGAGTCGTATTGTTTGTCGTCCTTTAAAAGAGGGTTCATTATGTCCGTGCTAACACGTCGAAACTTCATGAAAGTCGGCGCCGCCTCGTTGGCGGCTTCTTCTCCTATTCTGTCCGCGCTCGCCGAGACCGGAGCGTTCGCGGCGCAGAGCGCGTCCTCGAATCTCGCATGGGGGATTCTGCTTCACCTTGGACACAACATGTGGGGCGATAGTCCCACGGCGTTTTACCCGCCCGTCGACCACTTCGCGTGCGACGAGAAACTCTGGGAAGAACTTACGGTCAAGGCAAGCCAATCCGGGCTGAACATGCTTGTCGTCGATCTGGGCGAAGCCGTTCAGTATAAGAGTCATCCGGAAATCGCCATTAAGGGCGCGTGGTCTGTCGAAAGACTCCGCGAAGATTTGGACCGCGTGCGAAAACTCGGGCTTGAACCGATTCCGAAGATGAATTTCTCCACGTGCCACGACTGCTGGCTTGGCGAGTATTCAAGAATGGTTTCGACCCCGACGTACTACAAGGTTTGCTCCGATCTCATCAAGGAGGTTGTCGAAATCTTCGATCATCCGCGCTTTTTCCACCTCGGGTACGACGAAGAAACCTTTCCGCACCAGGAGACGTTCGATTACGTCGTCATTCGTCAAAAGGAGCTCTGGAAACACGACTTCCTCTTCTTCGTCGACGAATGCGAGAAGAACGGGGTTCGCCCGTGGATCTGGGCCGATCGCGGATGGCGTCACCCCGATTTCCTTGAATGGGCGCCTAAGTCCATCGTAATGAGCAACTGGTACTACGAGCTTGAATTCGATCCTGAAAAAGCTCCTTACGTTAAGTATTATCTGGATCTAAAGGACGCGGGATACGATCAAATTCCGACGGGGTCGAATTTTTCTTATGGCGAAAACATGGAACTCACGGTTAAATTCGGCAAGGAGAATCTCAGCAACGAGCATCTTCTGGGTTATTTACAGACCGTCTGGAAGTTCCCCGACGCTCCGACGCATCCCTACAATCTTTCCGCCATTGAGCAAATCGCCGCAGCCAAGGCGAAATACTACGGAAACTGACCTCCTCCTTTTTCCGACTCGCAATAGACCAGCGTTTGTTTGGACGGCAAACGAACGCTGGTTGTTGATAGCGCTCTTACAATGGCGATAATATGGAAGAAGCCGCCGTTGCCGCCTTCAGACGCAATTATTAACATTACAAGCACGTATTTCCAAGTCGCGACGCGTCGGTTTTGGAAGACCGAATTTACGCGCCGCGCTGTTCGACAGTTTTTTTTCGAAAGAAACAAAAATGATTTTTAACGACGTCGATTTCGCTACTTATTTCAAAAACTATCCCGACGCCAAGGGGTATTTCGGCAAATACGGAGGATCCTATATTCCCCCCGAGCTTCAAACGGCGATGAACGAGATCAGCGACGCGTACCAAACGATTTGCAAATCTCGAAAGTTCATTAGCGAGCTGCGCAGAATCCGTAAAGAGTTCCAAGGCAGACCGACGCCAATCTCTCACCTCGCGCGGCTTTCCGATAAAATCGGCACGGGAGTCCAGCTCTACGCGAAACGCGAAGATCTCAATCATACGGGCGCGCACAAGCTCAATCACTGCATGGGCGAGGTTCTTCTCGCCAAGTACATGGGCAAGAAGAAGGTCATTGCGGAAACAGGCGCGGGCCAGCACGGAGTCGCGCTCGCCACCGCCGCCGCGTACTTCGGTCTGGAATGCGACGTCTATATGGGCGCCGTCGACGTCAAAAAGCAGGCGCCGAACGTCGCGCGTATGAAGATTCTCGGCGCGAGAGTCGTCGAAGTCACCGACGGTCTGCAAACCTTAAAAGAAGCGGTCGACGCGGCGTTTACCGCCTACTGCAAAGAATATAAGGACGCGATCTACTGCATCGGCTCCGTCGTCGGTCCGCATCCGTTCCCGATGATGGTTCGCGATTTCCAAAGCGTCGTCGGAATCGAAGCGAGAGAACAGTTTATTGAAATGACCGGAGAACTTCCAGACGCTATCGTCGCGTGCGTCGGCGGCGGTTCCAACGCCATGGGGCTCTTTTCCGGATTCCTCAACGACCCCGTCGATATCTACGGCGTCGAGCCTCTCGGAAGGGGCGAAAAGCTGGGCGATCACGCCGCGAGCCTCACCTATGGCGAAGAAGGCGTCATGCACGGCTTCAACAGCATTATGCTCAAAGACGAAAACGGCGACCCCGCCCCCGTCTATTCCGTCGCCAGCGGTTTGGACTATCCGTCCAGCGGCCCGGAACACGCGTTCTTGCACGATCTCGGCAGGGTTAAATACGACGTCGTCAACGACGAGGAAACGATCGACGCCTTCTTCGAACTCTCTAAGATGGAAGGGATCATCCCCGCGATCGAAAGTTCTCACGCCGTTGCGTACGCGATGAAACTCGCCAAAACGATGGGCAAGGGCTCCGTCCTCATCAACCTCTCCGGCCGAGGCGATAAGGACATGGACTACGTCATTGAGAAATACGGAATCAGATAAGATTCGACAAACGACCAGCCGTTCAACAGAAAGCCGACGTTCCGCGGAAAAATCTTGGAACGTCGGCTTTTTATGATTAATTCCGCGTCGTAACCCGTCGGCGCGACCGCGCGACGAGCTTGGGCAAATTGAATTTTGTTCCGCGCGTTGAAAGACGTGCGCCGGCGCGCCAAATGTGGTAAAATATCCTCAAGCGGGCGAGGAGATTCGAGCCCGCGTCCAATTCCGTCGCAAAAACCGCCCATACGAGGTTTCGCCATGCTCAAACAAATAGGTTTATCCGCCGTTCTCGTTCTTTCGTCTTTACTCGCCGGCTTCGCGTCGGGCGCCGAAGATCAGCCGACCGAATTCGTCGTTCAAAACAACTCCTTCGAATCGGCGGGCGGAAACGGCGCGCCTGAGAAATGGAGCTGCTCGCCGCAGTATTTCTCCGTCGACTCCGGCGACGCGCATTCGGGCAATTCTTGTCTTAAATGGTCGGGCGACGGCAAGGAATACAGGCTCTGTACTCAAACGCTCGATATTCCGGCGGGGAGCGTCGTCGATTTTTCCGTCTGGGTTAAGACGAAGGATCTTAAAGACGGAAAGGCGACGGTCTGTCTCGAATGGAATCGACAGGACGGAACATGGTACGGCGGTTCATATGCGAGCGGAATCGACGGTTCGGATAACGAATGGCGGCAAGTCAAAAGCCGCGCGTTTATCCCCAAAGACGCCGTCGCGCCCCATCTCGCGTGCTACGTGACGCAAGGCGGTTCCGGCGCCGCTTGGTTCGACGACGTCGCCGTTGTCAAAACGACCTTTCCTCTCTTCTCTGCGATAACGACGGACCGCTATCGCGCGCAATCCGACGGCGGCAAAGTCGACGTCTACGTCGGCTATACCGCGCCGTCGGACGATTTCGACGCCGATTCGCTCGCGCCGAAACTCGCGATTATCAATTCCAATAACGAGGAGGTCGCGTCGGCGTCGCTCGAAGAAGTTGTTTCGCAAACGGACCGCTATTATCGTTTCTCTTTTGACTCCACAGCGTTAGCGTCCGGCGATTACTCGCTCTCGTGTTCCGCGGTCAATCCGGAAACGAAAAAGACGGAAACGATAACGACGCGCTTCTCCAAACTCGACAAGATTCCCGAACGGACAAGCTATATCGACGAGCATTTGCGCCTTATTCATAGCGGCGAGCCCTTCTTCCCGCTCGGATTATACCTCGGCTCGCCGAGCGCCGACGACGTCAAACTGATCGCCGATTCGGCGTTCAACTGCGTCATGCCTTACGCCGCGATCAGCCGCGAGACCGTCGATTCTCTCTACCAAAACGGAATCTACACCGTTTACAGCGTCAAAGACAACTTCCCAACGCTTAGCGTCAAAACGATGGAAGAAGGAAACGCGAAAACGGAGCGTATGGTCGGCGC
>CAMZHY010000252.1 GCA_947307005.1 uncultured Planctomycetaceae bacterium | reverse complement strand
ATACGGCTCGTCCTTGAGTTTAAAGTGCCACCATTCCTCGAGGATCGGGCTAAACCCATGCTTTATCATCGTCTCGCGCAGGAGCATGCGGTTGGCGTACTGTTCCTCCGTAATCCCTTTATAGTCGGGGTGGCTCAATTCGCCCATATAATCGAAGGTTCCGCCCATGTCGACCTCTTTGCCCTTCTTCATGTCGAAGAGCGTCAGATCGACCGTGCTGCCGCGAGTATGACCGGAATGTTCGGCGATATAGCCTTGAGGGAATAGAAGGCTCTTATCCAGTTCCGGATAAAAGTATTCCTTCATTCTCACGTCTTCGGCGTCGCGGGACCATTTCACAAAATGAGACACGGCGCGCTGAGGCCGATAGGCGTCGTAGATTTTGAGTCTGTACCCCTTCGTTTTAAGCTCGTCGCTAACCTTTTTGAGCGCGGCGGCGCCCTCCTTCGTCATCAGAGCGATGGGTTCTTCATAGCCGTCGATACGATCGCCGATGAAGTTGTGGGTCGTGTAATATCGAATCTCCAAGATAGCGTCGGGAATCGCCTCGCCGAGCGACACGAAGCCCGACGCGTCGTCGGAAAACGCGATTCCGTCGTCGTCCGCTTTAACGCCGTTTGTATTTGAAATCATGGCAAAAACCGTGAACGTAAATAGTAAACTCTTAATAATTCCGCTTCTCATTCCGTCTTTTTCAAATCGAGTCGTTGTTTTTCTTGCCGTCGTCGGATCGAGATCGAAAACGTCGCGGCGCCCGCGGAAATAACGACCGTGCCGCGACGCGAGTCAAACGTCATTCAAGGGTCGGCTGGACGATTTCTCCATGTCGCTGCGCCTGCATCGTTTCAAGCTCGTAGGCGCCGAAGAAGTCGCAGTTGTTGTCCATCCAGAGCGCGAGCGCGCGGCGTTCTTCGGGAGAGAGCGTCACGTCGTAATGGCCCTCTTTGACGAGTTTCCAGAGGGGCGAGCGGTTCGCGCCGAACTGACCGGGCATGGTTTTCGCGGGCGCGAAGGAGTTCCACGCGCCGCCGGAATGAGGCTGGAATTTGACGGGCGCGTCCGGGTTCGCGTTGCCGTTGCCGTTGACGTAAACGTACGGGCGCAGGTTGATATAGGACGTCAGGAAATACTGATCCTCCGGACCGCGTCCGAGTTCAAAGGTTTTCCCTTCTTTCGCGCCCTGCTCGTGACATTCGACGCAGTGTTTGTCGAGAATCGTCTGGACGAGACGCGGGTAGTTGAACGGATTCGTTCCGTCCATTTCGGGCTTGATCGTCGACGGCGCGCGCGTAAAGGCGGTCGGCGTCACGGCGTCTTCGTTGCGCGACGTGTTGAAGCGTCCTTCGTGGCATCCGAGACATGTGAGCGTTTCGCCCGGATGGACGTATGTCGCGCTGCGCATCGTCTGAACGGCGACGCCCTCTTCGTCGAGCGCTTGGATGTAGAACGGGATATTGACGGGCGCCTCGAATCTCGCGGAGCCGTCCTCTTCGACGGGAACGGTCCCGAGGACGCGCCGGGCGCCGTTTTCGCCGCCGAAGCCGATCCAAGGCGCGTTCGCGTTGACGGTCGTTTTCGGCAGAATCTGGACGATGCGAAGTTCTTTAATCTTCGCGCCCTCCGGGAAGGGACGCGTCGTGCGGTAAACGTTGACGAGTCCGACGGTCGCGGTCTTCGGAAGCTCTTCCGGGACGGCGACGGTCGCGCGCTCTTCGTTCGTCAGTCCGACGAACGTCTTGTTCGGAATAACCGGCGGAACGTCGGTCGCCAGCAGCGGGATCGGGTGCTGGCACGAAATCTTCTCGTCGCGATAAACGAGAACTTTGTTGCCGTAAACGTCGAGCAGATAGATTCCGTAGTCGTTTCTCTCGCCTTTTGCGGAGCCGCTGAACGCGTCGTAGACGACGAGGAAGAACTCTTCGCTCAGCGGGAACGGCTGACCGTAATTATGGGGCGGACCGTGGGTTCCGATTTCCGCTTCGGGGAAGAGCTGGTCGGGCGTCACGCGGCGGATTGGCGCCATCGGATCGGTTCCGACGTCGTCGTCTTCGACCATCGGGTCGAGGAGAATGACGGAGCCGAAATTCTGCGTATGGTGACCGCTCGCAATTCCGACGAACTTGTGCGAATCAGGGATCGGCTTGAGGGACGTCTCGAAGTGCGGACGCGACCGCTCGTCTTCGGAGTAGTTGCCTTGAATCGCGCGGGAGTCGCGGCCGTCGGGGAACGTGATCCACGGATGGTGCGCTTGGTTGAAGCCGCGATCGACGTAGTCCCACCGCGTGTAGACGATCATGCCGTTATGATCGACGGTCGGCGCCCATTCGTTCGTCTCGTGAACGCTCAGCGCGACGATATCGGAGCCGTCGGCGTTCATCGAATGGAGCGTGTAGCTCGGGCAGGGTCGCGCGTGGCACCGTCCGTAGCCGCCGCGCCGTTCGGAGATAAACGCGACGCGTCCGTTCGGAAGCGGGCACGGGTCGATATCGTCCCATGGACCGTCGGTAAGCTGCGTCAGTCCGGAACCGTCGACGTTGACGCAAAAGATATGGTAGCTGTTGTCTTCGGTCCACTCATAGACGTGCCGAGGATTCTTCGTGTCGGCGGCGGCGAAATAGATTCGCTTCGCGTCGTAGTCGAGGCGAGGCGCGAGAAAGCCCCACGTGGAATCGAGCCGACGCCCCTTGAGCCGTCCGTTTTCGACGACGGAATTTTCAAGAACGTTCACGAGTTCGGGCTTCTCGCCAAACGCGTTTTTTAACATGAAGAGTCCGCCGCCCGGTCGCGCGTGGAACCCGAAGAACTGGTCGACCATATGGTTTCCTTCGCGTTCCGGCTCGGGGTTGTAATGCCGCTTGATGAAGAGAACGTCTTGGAAATCCTCGAGGAGCGGGTTTTTAAAGGCGATCTCGCGACGCAGTTTATAGGCTTCGCTGAAAAGGGCGAAGCGTTTCTCAACGACTTCGGGGACGTTTCCGTCGTTCTCAAGCGCGTCGCAACTGGCGTCGTATCGGGCGAGGAACGCGTCCCACTTCGCGGCAACCTCGTCGAGCGCGTCGTCGTCGCGCATATCTTGAAGCGTTTCGAGCAGTCTGGAAACGCGACGAACGACGACGTCGAGCGGATCGCGATCGTCGGGAGAAAGCGCCGCTTCCGCGTCGGCGGCGGTTCGCGCGGCCTTTTCGGGCGTTCCTTTAGCGAGCTCTTGTCTGAGCGCGATATATTCCTTCATCGTTTCGAACGCGTCGGGATCGGAAGAGTCGTCGGGCGCGTAGACGACGCCGTCGTTCGTCGAAAAGAGGGGAAGGAACGTCGTAATCGAGCGAACGGTCTGCGGATCGGTCGATTTGACGAGAATTCGCGCGTCGCCGAGAACGGCGTGGTCGTGAGCGTATCCCTCGGGACCTTCGTCCGCAAAAATCGCGAGCGTTTTCTTACCGGAAAGATCGACGTCGCAGAATTTAACGGGGGAGTCGCCAGTCATAAAACCGCTTTCCCATAGGAGTTCGCCGTCGGCGAAGACGCGGAAGTTCATGTGTCCTCGCTCGTTCACTTCGTCGGCGAGTCCGAAATCGGAAATAAATCGCGTGGGGCAATCAGGAAGTCGAATCGCGATCAGTCCCTGCGCATGCCAGCCGACGCCACGCTCATACTTTTTGCCGTCGATCTCAAGTTCATGATTGTCGGTCGTTCGTCGTGAACGCGTTTCGCCGTAACCGGTAACAGTTTGCGACAAATCGAGTTCGTCAAGCCAAACAACTTCAATATTCTGATCGGGAATTGGAAAGGAATCTTCGGCGGCTTGGAGCGCGGACGTCGCAAAAAACAGAGACGCGAACGCGACGAAGAGAGGGTTGGTTTTCATTTCTGGGTTCCCCATGCAAGGAAACGTTTGCTATTCCGACGTTACGCAATAATCGGACTCTCGTCCATTATACATGAAAGAGGGCGCTCTTTGCAAAGGAGACGCGCCGTCGAAAGTCTCAAAATAATAAAAATTTCAGGAAATATCGGCTCGTCATCGACCATCGTGAAAAAAAAGAAAGAAAAAATTAAAAACGCCCCTTTTGTGGGAGACTTATTGTCATAAATCGTGTATAATTATGCTGGATAATTTGCAAAAAGAGGCGCGAGCGCGTTTTTGAGAAGCGGAGGCGCGTTTGAAACGCAGTTTCTCGCGACGCGGCGCCAGCCGTCTTATATCATTCAGGAGTTTGTTATGAACAACGTCGTTTCCTTGAAGACGAGGAAGGGCTTCACGCTCGTCGAGCTCCTCGTCGTCATCGCTATTATCGGTATTTTGATCGGGCTTCTGCTGCCGGCGGTTCAAGCGGCGCGCGAAGCCGCGCGTCGTATGCAGTGCACCAACAACCTCAAGCAGTTGGGCCTTGCGATCCAGAACTATCACGACGCGAACAACTGCCTTCCGGGCTACGGCATGGGCGGCACGGTTCCTTACGACTATACGCCTTTCGTCGGCATGTTGCCTTTCTTCGAACAGCAGGCCCGCTATCAGGTCATCGCGGCGGGCGATCCTAGCCGCGCCGGCGTCGTCTGGCAGATTGAGCCGTTCGAAACCACGAACGAAGCGTTCCTCGGCGTCATTCCGACGATTATTTGCCCTTCCGACGCTAGAAGCGCGCAAGGGACGCCGTCCGGCGCCTCCAAGCCCTTCGCCGCGACCAACTATCGCTTCAGCCATGCCGACGCCGTTAACGGTCGCGGTTGGTGGAACGACTGCCGCTCCAATAACGCGAACTGCCCGCACAACTCGCGTTCTTGCTTTACTATGGTTCACTCCGGACGCGGCGTCGGTCACGGGTGGTGCCCGCCGCTCTCCGCCGTCGTCGACGGTCTGAGCAATACGATCTTCATGACGGAACGTTGCGCCAGCCCCTCCAACAGCGAGCACGGTCGTTACTCAGACGGCGCTAAAACCGACATGAGAGTTAAGTCGGGATTCGTCACCGGCGTCTCCATGTGGGGCAGCAACGCGAAAGCAGCCTGTATGACGACGGTCGGCAACAACGGCAACTATGTGCCGTCGGCCAACGGTTGCAACGGCTCTGGAAGCCTCTTCGGAATGTGGTACTATTTCCACACGGTCGTCCACACGATCATGCCGCCTAACGGCCCTTCCTGCGGCGACGATTGGAACGACACGCTTATTATGACCGCGACCAGCAATCATAGCGGCGGCGTCAACTGCGTCTTGGGCGACGGTTCGGTGCGCTTCGTGAGCGACACGATCGACTGCGGCGACCTGACGGTTCCCGTCTCCCTCAACCCGGCGGGCAAGACCGATCTTCACCCGGTCGCGGGTCCGAGCCCTTACGGAGTCTGGGGCGCGCTTGGTTCGATCAGCGGCGGCGAAACGACTCAGAGCCTCTGATCCCTTGAACGCCTTCGCGTTTTGAAACCAATCAAGAGGAACGCGCGATCAGTCGCGCGTTCCTCTTGCGCTTTACCGCTCACGGACGCGCGGACGGAATATCTGGAAAAAAATTTTTTTGAGAAAAACTTTCTTTGCCTTTTGACGTATATTTCCGTAGAAGAAATTTTTTCGTCTCCAAAGTTTCCACTAGGGGCGAGAAATAGTTGACGCGAACGTAGCGTCATTGTAGAATAAAAACGTCGGTTACGGCGACGCTCCAACCATAGGGGTTCGCGTCGCCACAGACTATTCGTTTTACCGTTCTTCAGGATCTTGTTTATGAACAACGTCGTTTCTTTAAAGGCGAAGAAGGGCTTCACGTTGGTCGAGCTCCTCGTCGTCATCGCCATTATCGGCATTCTTATTGGATTACTTCTTCCGGCGGTCCAGGCGGCGCGCGAAGCGGCGCGTCGTATGCAGTGCACCAACAACCTCAAGCAGTTGGGTCTTGCGATTCAGAACTACCACGACGTCAACGGTTGCGTGCCGGGCTACGGCATGGGCGGCACGATCCCCTACGACT
>CAMZHY010000251.1 GCA_947307005.1 uncultured Planctomycetaceae bacterium | reverse complement strand
ATTTGTAACTTTTCCACATCCAGCTAAACCTTCAGCGTAGAATTGAGCGCAATCGTTTTTCCTTTCAGAGTGTTGGCGAACGCAATCGTATCGCCGACACTCGCTAAACTGAGCGCTTCGCGCAGCGTGACGACGCCGTCGTTGGCGTCAACAACATCGCCTGCGGACGTCACGGTAATAACAGCAGGAAAGTAAACGGACGTTTGCTTCGAGTAATAGCTCGTTCGGCGAGTCGTCCCGTTGCCAAGCGCCGCGACTCTAAGATCATACGTCAAGCCTCCCGTTAGTCCGGTAAGCGAATAGCTTGTCTTATTCGAGGCGACGTCGACCGTCGTATATAAACCGTCGTTCGTTCTGTACGCAATACGATATCCGGTCGCGCCTTGAACCGCTTGCCAAGAAACGTTGATTGCTTCAATCGACGTCGAGTAAGCGACGTCGGCGGGCGTCGACAGCGGTTCCAGATCGTTAGCATACTGGTATTCGTAGGCGCCAAGGTCGGGTTTTTCACCGGAGATGCGTTTGTTCCCGGCGAAGTCGACGCTTGTATTCACGTAAAGTTCGTCTCCCTTATTAATCGCCTGAGAGTTATTTGCGAGCTTATAGTTCTCGGACTCCGCGTTTGCAAAAAGAGGTTTCGAAGCGTTAAAGGTCAAGTTGTTCGCGCCATTTGTCCAACTTGAGAAACTCGAAAGAGTGTTATATGCGTTTACAACAGCGTTCGAACTGTAGATGTTGACGTCGGCGCCCTCATACGTCGCGCTATTGGATACGATCAGCGTATTGTACGCGTTGAGACAGGAGTCGCTGTCTAAATCGACGCCGCCGCCATATTTTGCCGAGTTGCCAGTAATCGTGCAGTTATAAAGAGCCGCGTCGTCGTTGAGTTCCAAACCGCCGCCGTAATAAGCGGTATTGTTCGCCACGATACAATTTTCAAGCGTCGTGTAACCACTGTTGGAACATATCGCGCCGCCCGCATATGCTTCATTGTCGCAAAACAGGCAATTATCGAGAGTCAACGTCGAACCGTAATTAAAAATAGCACCGCCGTAACCGTTCGGATAGGATCCGGAATGTTCCGAATAACCGTCAGTAAACTTTATTCCATTGATTTCGACGTCTCCAGCACCCCAGTCAAGCGTCAGAATTCTTGTCGCTTTCTGACCGCTAATCGTTATCCCCGGCTCAGACGTCGTCGCGTTCCAAAGGTTCGACGCGTCGATCGTCCCTGTTTTATTCACTATAAGTTCGCCGCGTTCCGAATTGAGCGAGATCGTTTTTCCTTTGAGAGAATTGGCGAAAGTAATCGTCTCGCCAGGATGAGCGCCGGCTAGCGCCTCGCGCAGCGAAATCTTCCCGTCAAAGACGTCGTAAACGTCGTCCGCCGTCGTAACTATCGTCGAACGCGCCTCTATATTGGAAACGGCGTATTTCTCGGGACGAGTCTTAAGGGTCTGAAAGTCCGACAGATAATATCGATCGTTACCGGTTTTATCGCTATAGTCGTTGAGAAAGTATCCGCCGCCGGAAGAAAATAGATTTTCACTCCATTCGAGCCCGACGTAGATAAGTATTCTCTCGTTGAGTTCGTCGTCGTTTTTGCCGCTCTTTTCATCGTCTGAGTCTGTGATATAGAGACCGGTGAAATACCTTGGATCAGTCGAAGAATACGACGTGTCGACAGTGTAACCCCAACAGGTAATCGCATGACCGGCCTTATTGGGTTTACTGTATTGAAAAATGGAAAGCCCTGCGGCGTCGCCAGCCGTAAGTCCCGCCGCTAAATTTTGAAGCGCGCCAGTTTCTGTCGCGGAATAAACGCTGAGATAATCGGACGGCGATTCGCCGTATTGTCCCATAAGTTGAGAATAGTAACCGGCGCCCACGTAGGCCGACGTAACGCGTCCAGAATAGGATAGGTCGTTCAAAAACCACGAAATACCGGTTTGCGCGCTGCCGCCGTCGTCTGCCCACGAGTTCACGAAATACGTATCAAAGAATTCCTGCTCGTTTTGCGCGTTCGTAACTCTCGCCCAGTCGGTATACCAAAGCATATTGCTCGCCGTCGCCGCCCAGCAGAGATAATCGTCCTCCTTATTGAACGCCGATTTATCGGCGTCAAAGTATTCCGACGGTCTCCCGGGACCGGAGACCCCGGCTTCGGCGATCTCGTATTCGCAGTCAGGCGTCGTTTGGGCGTCGACGGTAATCGTCGGGGAGTCGATTTCGTCGGTCGCGACGGTCTGGGCTTCGGCGCCGTCGTAGACGTATTCGGGAATGTCGACGACGTCGTTCGCGCGGGACGCGGCGCCGAGCTCGTAGGCGGCGCGCGCTTCGTCGACGGTGAAGCGATTGCTAATGAAACCGTGAATATTCGCGTTATCCGCCGCTAGAAATTCGCTTCCCGGCGCGACGCTCAGAAGCTCGCGATTCTCGAGACTCTCAAGCTGCAACGCGCGGGTTCGGACGCGCTCCGCGTTGGCGTTTCGCTCGTTTCGAGACGTCGTTTTTTTCAAAAGCAAGGAAAGGAACGGCTTTTTCATAACGGAATCCTTTTGACTATTATTGTCTACAAATCAACCCGCGAACGGTGAAAACGGATTTTCTTTCGAGCCCGATTGGCTAACGACGAAAGAAACCGAACGACTAAAAGATCGACGTTCCCTCGTCGCACTCCCTAAGACCCGCAATCGTTGATTTTATCACAAGAAAAACGCCTTTCAAGACTCTTAAATTACAGATTATTTGACGTTATTCAGCGAAAAAGTTATTCTCTTCGAACGGAACCGACAAGCGCAAACGTTTCTACGCTCGACAAGTTAGATCAAAAATTGCCGCCCGACTCAATTTGAGTTTCGAGAAGCGGACGCCGATATGTTCATGATTTGAACAATCTTATAAAAGAGAAATCTGAAATCGCCGTTCCCCCCCTAAACGACAAACTCTCCGTTCAATCGTCGTTTAGCTTTTCTCGGCGTTATTTTCGCGATCGGCTTCGACGATTTCTTCGACGATTTGATCGGCTTCTTCTTTCGTCGCCCAGCCGTATTCTCGCTTGGGGAGGTCTTCGATGCGCATGAGACCGAACATCTGGAGAAAGCGTTTCGTCGTGCCGTAGAGGAACGGGCGTCCGAGTTCTTCGGAGCGTCCGACGATCTTAATGAGCCCCTGTTCGAGCAGTTGGCGCAGGACGTCGCCGCAGTGGACGCCGCGGACGCGTTCGACCGTCGTTCGGACGACCGGCTGTTCGTACGCGACGACGACAAGCGTCTCCATCGCGGAGTTCGTGAGCCGCGTCTCAATCGGCGCCTCTTGGAGCCGCAGGAGCCACGGGGCGAACTCCGGGAGCGTTCGCAACTGAAACCCGCCCGCGACCTCGACCGCGCAAAACGCGGAGCCGACGCGTCGGTATCGTTCGTTGAGACGGCGGACGAGCGCTCGGGCGCGCGAGCCGTCGTCGACGCCGGCAAGCTGCGCCAGCCGTCGGCTCGAACACGGCTCCTTCATGAGAAAGAGAACCGCCTCGATTCGCGCTATTTCGTCGCGTTCGTCTGTCATGGCTTCATATCGCGTTTTACTGGAGCGCGCCGGACGCGGCCGCGGGGAGCGCGGGCGTCGCGGACTGATTCGGCTCGACGGTTGAAAGGGGCGCGGGCGACTTGATCGAACGTCGTTCGATATAGCCGACGAGCGTCGGATATTTCGCGTGGATCGCGGCGGCGGTCGCGTCGTCGACGGGCGCTTCGCCGTCGGACGCGTCGTCGGGTTCGGTCGTTCCTTCGCCGCTAGACGCGGACGCGCTTTGCGATTTCTTCGGCGTCGGGGCGCCGGAAACAGCGATCGGCGCGACGCGCGACCACGAGTCGGGCGTCCACGACGCGGAATCGGAAACGATCCGGGCGGCGCGCGCAAAGTATAGCGCGGAGAACGCGTCCTGGCCGCCGAAAAGGCCGACGGCGCGCGAGAAGTAACTCGGCGCAAAGACGGCGTCGGCGACGGCGGCGAGTTCGGCTTTGCTCAGTCGAACGGGCGACTCGTCGGCGCCGGACGCGGGTTCGGGCGCGGAGACCGCGTCGTTTGGGGCGGGATCGACTGGCGCGGCGGACGTTTCGGCGACGGCGACCGCAGTCGTTTCGTCGACGACGGTCGGCGAGGAATCGCCAAGCGTTTCATCCGCGGCGACGGGCGGCGGCGCGACGGACGACTCGGCGAGCGCGGAGTAACCGGCGAAGGCGACCCGCGACTTCGCGTCGCTCGCTTCCGACGCGCGAGAAGTTCCGGGCGCAGGGGGCAGTTCGGCTTCCGACTCTAACGAGGCTGCGGATTCCAGCCCGAGAGGATCGCTCGGGTCGACGGTCGGCAGTTCGGCGAGGATCGCGGACTCTTCGGGCGCGGCGTTCGTTTCGACGGCGGGAGAATCCTCGTCCGCGGCGTACGCGGAGCGTTTCGTTCGCGGGGCGACGGGGAGAGGCTCGTCGTCAAGCGCGGGGTTCTCGACGTCAAACTGCGCGGCGGCGACGAGCGCGGCGTCGTCGTCTTCAAGTTCCGCGCTTTCGCCGGGGGACGCGACGTCGGACGAAGATTCAAGTCCTAGAACTTCGTCGCGGACGTTCCTCGCGACGGAAGGCGCGGGGGGAAGAGGCGCGTCGTCGTCGTCGACCGACGAAGACTCGACCGGAAGAGGGTCGGAATCAGACGCGTCGGAATTCGAGAAGTCGAGAACGAAATCGTTAAATCGGGAGGCGGGGTCGTCGGACGCGACGATTGACGTGACCTCGGACTGCGGAGCGTCGGATTCGAACTCCTCGCGCGGGTAAAGCGCGGCGAGCTGTTCGCGCCAGTCGTCCGTCTGCTCGACGGCGTCGTCGGACTCTTCGGGCTCGTCGTAGGACTCGGAGGCGAATTCTTCAAGCGACGGATTGCGTTCCAGTTTCGATTTGAAATCGAGGACGCTCTGCCAGAAGACCGCGCAAAAGAGCATGACGACGACCGAAACGACAACCGTCGCGACGCGCGTTCGATAGCCAAGGGAGCGTTCGGAGTTCTCGGCGTCGCTTTCCGACGTCGCGAAGTCTTCGACGCTGTTATCGTTCGACTTCCCTGTCATAATGATTTCGTCCTTCTTTTGATCCGTTTCCGTTCGGATCGGCGTTTCCGATTCGCGTTCCTCGACGCGCCGTCGAGGAACGATCATGCGTTATGTCGAAAAGAAAAAGGCCGTTTCTATTCTTCCGTCGCGTTTTCTTCGGTTTCTTCCGGGTCGTAGTTCAGGTCGCTGAAATCGACGTCGTTCTCATGGGCGGTCGCGGCGTCGGTCGGACCGTCGGAATAGCCGAGTTCGCTCGCCTTTTTGAAGTCGACCGACGCGTTCATGTAGTCGCCGATATGGTCGTAAATCTCGCCGCGTCGCTGATACGCTTCGGCGCGTTCCGGCGCGAGCTTGACGCATTCCGAGAGCGCGTCGATTCCCTCGTCCCACATCGCCTGATACTGACACGCGACGCCCTTAAGGAACCACGCTTCGGCGTATTGAGCGTCAATTTTGAGAATCGCGTCGGCGTCGTCGGTCGCTTTCTTAAAGTATTCGTCCGCCTTCGCTGCCTCCGCGCGCCCTTCTTCGATTTTTCCGTTCGTCGCGGCGGCCTGCGCGAGGCTGTAATGTTCCTTCGCGCGCGCCAGCGACGCGGCGGCGCGTCCGTAATAGGAATCGACGTCGTTCGGATTCGCGGCGATCGCCGCCGTGAAAGAATCGTACGCGCGCGACCAGTCTCCTTCGTCGAGCGCCGCCTTGCCCGTCGCGACCGCGTCGCCGCTCGGCGCGGGCTCCGGATTCTGATCCTTTTTGCACGCGGGAACCGCAAACGCGGCGAGCAAGACCGCCGCAAGCCCTAATTTACCAGCGTTTCTAACAATCCGCGTCGTCATATCCGCCCACGCGAATCTCTCCACGGGTGTTCAAT
>CAMZHY010000250.1 GCA_947307005.1 uncultured Planctomycetaceae bacterium | reverse complement strand
CGCGACCGCGCGGCGGCGCGAACCTGGGTCCAGCCGCCTACAGATGGTCAGACGGCGGGGATGTCGAACTCCTTGCGGCGTTCGCGGGCGGCGAAGGATGCGGCCTGTTCGTCGCCGACAATCTCTTCCTTCTTGGGATCCCATTCGATCTTGCGATTGAGACGCGCGGCGATTCCGCAGAGGTGGCAGCAGTTAATCGCCTGAACGTGCGACCAGACGTCGGAGACGGGCATGCCGCCTTCGCGAATGCAACGGATGAAGTTGTCTTTGTGCCCTTCGAACGGCTTGCCGTTGTAGAGCGCGTTGTAATCATCCTGCGAGAACGCGTCCTGCGGGAGTTCCTCGATGATCTTGCCCTTGCAGCGGCCGCGGGAGACGTGAAGACGTCCCTTGGTTCCTTCGAAGAGGATTCCGTTTCCGTCGGGCGAAGCGTTCACGACGTGCATTTCGGCGCCGTTGGAGAGCTGAACGACGACGTCGAACTCATGGCTCGTATTGTAGCGGTTGTCGACCGTCGGATAGCCGTCCTTGAAGGGAACCGGGTGCTTGGCGTTCGTTCCGTCGACGGAAAGGGGGCCTGTTCCGAACTTATCGAGTCCCATCGCCCAGAAGGCGCTGTCGATGTGGTGCGCGCCCCAGTCGGTGAACTTGCCGCCGGAGTATTCGTACCACCAGCGGAACTCATAATGGCACCGGGTGCGTCCGAAGCGGTTGTCGTTGTTGTTCGTTCCGAGGAAGTCGCCGTCGCCGAGGAAGTCCGTGTAGGGCGCCTGACCGAGGTACATGTTCCAGTCGAAGTTTGCGGGCGGATCCATCTTCGGGATATCCGTATCGCCGGAGGTCGGGGAGCCGCCGATATCGACGACGAGTTTCTTAATGTCGCCGAGCATCCCCGCGCGGATAATGAGCGCGGCCTTAGCGAATTCGTTATACTGCGAACGCTGCTGCGTGCCGACCTGGAACGTCTTGCCGTACTTTTCGACCGCCTTGCGGATGATCTTATTCTCTTCGAGCGTCAGCGTGAGCGGCTTCTGGCAGAAGACGTGCTTGCCCGCCTGGAGCGCTTCGACGGCGATCTTGACGTGCCAATGGTCCGGCGTGACGACGGTCACGACGTCAATGTCGTCGCGTTCAAGAATCTTGCGATAGTCCTTGTAGGTATCGGGCGTAATCGTTTCGCCCTTTTCGTTCTTCTTACCGATTCCAGAGCGAATCGTTCTGCCGAGTCCGTAATCTTCGTCGAGGTCGCAGATCGCGACGATATCGCAGAGATGGTTGAATCCGTGGGCGTCGCCGCGGCCCATGCTGCCGACGCCGACGCAACCCATTCGGAGCCGATCGGAAGGCGCCTGCGCCCAAACAGGCTTAATCGTTTCGGTCATGGGGAAGACGGTGGCGGCGGCGGCGAAGGCGGCGGACGTCTTCAGGAAGGAGCGTCTGTTGAGCGTAGTGGTCATAATTACCTCTATGTTTCAAAGTTAGGACTAACGTCGGCGAAGTCGATCGAGAATGCGGAGCCGACGCGCAGGCGATTATAGCCGGATTGAGCGCTCGGCGCAATGCTTTAAGAGACCTTTTAAAATGAGAAAGCGAAAATAAATTTGACGCTTTGAGGGCGATTCGTTTCGAGTCGTCGTCGCGCTTGTGAGAATTTAGGCGCTTTTTTCTCACCCCCTCTCTTGATTAATGACGAGGGACGGATAAAATCACAAAACGACGTCTTGGTATTTGGGCGACGAGTCTCGGCTCCGTCGCGGCGAGACTTTAAGAGGCTGAAGGCGCGAGCGAATGATGAGCGCGGCGCGCGGTTCCCCTCCTATAAGGTTTACTCGACCCATCGCGTCGCGTAATTACAACGTTTGCGTAACATTGAGGGCGCGAGCGCGTCCTTTTAGCATACGGTATAGGAAAGAATCATGTCTTGTGTTTGTGAAATTTGCGGCAAGGGCAAAATCCTTGGCAACAGCGTCGACACTCGCGGTCGCGCGAAGCGCCTGAAGGGCGTTGGTACGAAGGTCACCGGCATTACTCGTCGCGCGTTCAAGCCGAATCTCCAGCGTATTCGCGTTACGACGGAGAACGGAACGCCGAAGACGATCCGCGTTTGCGCTCAGTGCCTGCGCTGCGACGCCGTGACGCGTCGCATCGTCCACAAGCCCTTCCAGTTCAAGAAGGTCGAAAAGAAGGCCGCCGCCGAATGACGCGATCGCGTCGTCGCGACGATCTTGGACGAAGAAATTTGTCGAACGGGGGAGATCCTTATCGGGGATTTTCCCCGATTTTTTTTCTTGCGTCGCCGTCGATTGTTTGTTTTTGGCGTCGGACGGCGGTACAATAACCGTCGTCGTCGCCGGACGGTCGGCGTCGGAGTGGTTCGAAACGGCTTTTAGAGAGGGAAGCGACAATGAAGAAGAGAATCGCCTTGTTCGGCGCGATCTTTGCGGTTGCGTTTGTCGCGGCGTCGTCGGTTTTCGCGGGTGACCCGACTCCGACGTTCGAGGCGCGCAACGTGGACTTTTCCGCGGGAGGCGCGCGCGTCGCCGCGTCGGGGCGCGCGATCTTTACGGGCGACTTTTCGTCGTCCGACGCATGGGCGGAGCGCAACGATTACGAGTCGAAGCTGGAGTTTCAGTTTGGCGCGGGAGACGACGGTTCCGAACTCGTCGTGACGCGCGTTAAGCCGATCGGCGAGGGCGAGGCGGAATCGCGAGACACGGCGTGGAGCGTCGCGTCGGGCGTCCTGCCGATCGCCGAGGCGGATCGCGGCAAGGCGTTCGTCCTACGGATGACGGCGCGCGCGTCGAAGCGCTGCGAAGGGGGCGGCGAAGACGGAAAGACGTGGCGCGGCGGACTTTCATGGCGCGACGAACGGGGCGAGCAGGTTGCGGAGTCCCCGTTCCTCTTCTCCTGCGGTCAAACCCTGTCGGAGACGCGTCTCGACGCGGTCGTTCCCGAGAACGCGTCGGGCGTCGTCGTTCGCATTGGGTTCGATATTCCGAACATCGAGCCGGGCGAGTCGGTCGTCGTCTCGTCTCTTTCGCTGGAGATTGTCGATCCCGACCGACCCTACGGCGCGCCGGGCGAATTTCTTTCCAATATCTACCGCGGCGACGCTGACTTTGAGGCGTTCGTCGACGCGCCCGAGGGAACGGAGGCGCGAGTCGCGATTCTGACCGCGTCCGACGTTGCCGGGGTTCCGGGCGAGTTTGAAGAATCGGAGTCCTTCGTTCCGCAAAGGACTGTCAAGATTGCGGCGCCCTTCTTCCGATATCGCGTGACGCTGACGCCCAGCGGGGACGCGACGCCCGTTTTGAAAATGGTCCGAATCGGCGGCGCGGTCGAAAGGAACTGGACGACGGTTAGCGACAATAAACCGCCGCGCGCGCGCCTGATCGGAGCGCGGTCTCAGCCGAACCCCGATCCGCAGGCGCCCGTCGCCTTTGCGCTGGAGGACGCGTCGCTGATCGCGACGAACTCCGTCAAGGTCGCGATCGACGACGAGGACGCGACGGACCGTTTCAAGCGAATTATCGACGGAATCGGGCTCGACGCCGAAGACGTCGCGTTCGGGGAGGAGGGCGCGCCGAATTACGCGCCGGGGCTCCATAAGGTCGTCGTTTCCGCGTCGGACGTTTACGGAAACGCGGTCGACGCGACGCGGTATTTTCTCGTCGGCGCGGCGCCCGCGACCCCGAGGATTACGCTGCGCGACGACGGGACGACGCTGATCGACGGCGAGCCGTTCTTCCCGGTCGGAATCTACGGCGTCATGGAGCGCGAGTTCAACGGGTTCGATATCGACGAGGCGTTTCGCGGGCTCAAAGACGCGGGCTTCAACTTCGCGCACTCTTACGCCATGCCGAGGGACGACCGATTCCTCGCCGCGGCGGAGAAATATGGGTTCAAGCTCTGGAGCGTCGCGCGATTCCCGGACGAGCGTTTTGTTGAGAAAGAACGGTTTTCGCCCGCGATTATCGCGTGGTATCTCGGGGACGATACGTCGTACAACACGACGCCGGAAGAGCTCGACGACTATTTCTTTTCCGTGAAGGCGGTCGATCCGACGCGGCTGACGGTCCAAGCGGACCCGATCAGCGCGGAGAGCGCGGTTTCGAACTATCGCCCCTACGTCGCGGGGACGGACGCGTTTCTGCCGGAAATCTACCCGGTGCGGAAGGAGGGCGCGGAGTCGGGCTTCGCGTGCGTCGCGCAGACGGTCATGGACGTTCGTCGTTCGCGCGCGGACGCGATCGACGCGAACGACGGGCCGAAGGCGATCTGGCCGATCATTCAGTATTTCCAAGGCTGGGGCTGGGAACGGTTCCCGACCTATCCCGAACTTCGCGCGATGAGTTTCGCCGCGCTCGCGGCGGGCGCCAACGGGATCACATGGTATACCTACGGGGGAACGGTCGAGCCGGAGAAAAAGAAGTTCAACTACGGCGTGACGACGTCGCCGGAACGCTGGCGGAACATCTCGACGATCGCGACCCAGATCAGCGAGCTCGCGCCCGTCCTCTTGCAGCCAACCGACCCCGACGCGCAGCCGACCGCGACCGTCCTCTCCGGCCCGACGACCGCCGCGCATAACGTCGAGTCGATCGTCTGTTTGTTGAAGCGCTTCGAGGGCAAAACGTATCTCCTCGCCGTCAACACGACCCTGGAAGAAGTCGCCGCCCGATTCTCCTTCCCAACCCCGCAACCCGACGGAACTCCGGAGACCCTCTACGACGAAAAAGACCGTTCTAAAGCGACCTTCTCCGACGGCGCGCTCGCCGAAACGTTCGAGCCGTTCGGCGTGAGAATCTGGCGATGGTAGAAAAAGACGTCGCGGACGCTCCGAGCGTGTCGCGAGGTCTTTCAGGAGCGAACCGTCGGCGAGAACTACCGGTTTGGAAAAACGCCTTTGAATTTTTGGAGCGCCGTCGTCGAACCTGACGTCGGCGCATTGCAAAGGTCGAAGACCTAGAGTTTTTTTCCTCACTCTGAATCGTTTTGAGATCAAGAAGGCGGTTGCCAAATCGGGATTGTTTTAGTATATTGTGGCAAGAGGCGCCGCCCAAACTCCGAGACCGAGGTAAACTATCGACGTCGCGGGCGACGGGAAGGAGAGAAACGTTATGGGCAAGAAAGATGCGCTTGCTAAAGACTATATGCGCGATTCAGAAGTTTTTGCAGACGCCTTTAACTACTTTCTTTACGACGGCAAAGAGGTAATCAAACCCGAGAACCTACAAGAACTTGATTCAACGTCAATTACGACTTTTTACGGCGACGACGCCAAACCGATTCCGATCCAGAGAATTCGCGACATTTTGAAACGAGCGACTGTCATGACGGACGGGGAGGTTACTTATTTCCTCGTTTTGGGAATCGAGAATCAGACGCAACAAGATTACGCCATGCCTGTCCGAATGATGGCATACGATCTCGGAGAGTACGTTTGTCAGGTGGACGCGGCAGCAAAAAAACATGGCAAGGGCGGCAAAGCGAAGTTGAAGGGTGAATTTCTGTCGGGGTTTCGCTCGACAGATAAACTCGTTCCCGTCGTAACGCTAACGATTTACCTCGGATCGGATTCATGGATCGCGCCCAGATCGTTGCATGAAATGTTTGCGATCCAGAATCCCGAACTGCTTCGACATATCCCCAATTATATGATCAATCTGATCGAGCCCTTCCAAATGTCCGAAGCAGATTTTGAGAAATTCCACACGGATTTAAATTCCGTGTTAAAATACTTGAAGAACGCTGGAAGTAAGCGTCAATTGGAAGAGTTGATGAAATCGGACGCGACGTATGAGTCGTTGGCGTGGAAAACGGCGACTTTGTTGAACACCCTAACCGACTCGAAACTGAAATTCGGACGTCGAAAGGAGCGAGTGAATATGTGTCAGGCAATTCGTGAAATGCGAGAGGAAGCGGAAGCGAAAGGACTCGAACAAGGAATTGAACGAGGAATTGAACGAGGAATCGAAC
>CAMZHY010000249.1 GCA_947307005.1 uncultured Planctomycetaceae bacterium | reverse complement strand
GACGGAAGATGAACTTCGCAAAGGGGTCGTCGTCTCGGTCGATCCGACGCGAGGATGGCTCGATTCCGGCGTGAGAACGACCGAGGGCGCGAAGTATAAGCTCACGATCGCCGGACGGTTCAAGTTCTACCTCGAAAGCGCGAAGAAAACCTTCGATTTCGAGGGAACCGGCGCGACGATCGAATACGTCGCCGGACGTCCGGCGGGCAGGGTGAGAGCCGTCGTCGCGCCCGATCCGACCGGCGAGTCGTTCGCCGACGTTTATCGAATCGGCTCCGACGACGAATCGCGCGACCCCGGCGCGCATTTCCGTTTCGAGGCGTTTCGCCGCTCGCGTCATACTCGATTTGGCGACGAGAGCGCTGGAACCGCTTCCGGGTTCTCCGATGAAGTCCTTGCCGAGTTAAAGTCGACCGAACAGACGAACAACCGCGAAACCGAGGTCTCGCGCTTTGACTATTACAACGCGCTCTACCCGTGGAACGACGGCGTTGAATTCTCGTCGTCGTCCGTCGTTCTCGAGCCCGAGCGCTCGGGAATCCTCTATCTCCGCGTCAACGCCGCGCCTAAAAACCTCAAGCGAAACGGCGGTTGCGTGAAAGTTCAAATCAAACTATTGGATTAGTTCCCGCGCTTCCGGGCGTCATTCTCCTCAGCGTTGGGATTTCAATTTGGCGTTATTTGTACCAAAGGTGAAGCAATGAAAACGTTTCGATTCTCGCAACTTTCTTTAATCGTCGTCGCGGCGGTTTTGGCGTGCGTCTCCGCCGTTCAGGGCGCGGCGCCGGTCCCGACGTCGCCCGAACAGGACGCCGTCGTCGATCTTCGTCCCGCGGCGATTCGCGATTACAAGTCGCCCGAGGCGAGAAATTGGGACCTCGAATATAATCCCGCGAAGCTCAAGAAAGACGGTCATGGCGAAGATTCGCACCCGACCCCCGTCGCGTTCCAATGGAAACCTAGCGACGCGGCCGACGCGAGCTATGTCGTCGAACTTTCGACGAATCCTGATTTCACGGGCGACGATCTCGTCCTTGTCGACGCCGGAAAATCGACGGAGTGTCAGGCGACGAACATCGCGCCCGGCGCGACGTGGTTCTGGCGCGTCAAGGCGACCGTCAAAGACGGCGACGGAGAAACGACGAGCTATTCCGACGTCGCGAGTTTCAAGACCGCCGCGACGCTCCCGCGCTGGTACGATCTTCCCGGAATCTCGAACGTGCGCGACGCCGGCGGCTGGAACGCGGCGAACGGTAAGAGAATGAAGATGGGCATGGTCTTCCGCGGCTCGGAATTCGACAATCACATGAAAATCGAAGACGTCTCGCGCGAATTCATCGTTAAAAAATTGGGCGTTCGCGTCGATCTCGACCTTCGCGGCAAGAGCGAATGGGGCGGCGCGCCCGACTACGCGTCGCCGCTTGGATCGGACGTTCGCTGGGTCAACTTCCCGATCTCCTCCTATTCCGGGATTCTTAACGACCGGAATAAAAAAATGTTCCGCGAAATTTTCGCGCTTCTCGCCAAGCCGGAGACATACCCCGTCTATACCCATTGCTGGGCGGGCGCGGATCGTTGCGGGACGCTGAACATGGGCATTAAGGCGGTTCTCGGCGTCTCGGACAACGATCTTTTCACCGATTATGAACTCACGACGTTCTCGATCTTCGGCGAACGCCGTCTCGGTTCCGGCGAGATGATTAAATTCCGCGAGGCCCTCAAGCAGTACGGCGAAAACGAGCCTTTCTCCGTTCAGTTCGTCAACTACCTCAAAGAATGCGGCGTGACGGACGAAGAGCTTGATTCGATCCGCAGTCTGCTCCTCGAAGACGCTCAGCAATAGAACATGAAGCGCGAGGGGTGTTTCCGCAGCGTTGGAATTTGTGCGACGTCCGAGCTAATCCGCCGCGTTTAAAGCGGCAAAATCGGAAACGCCCCCTTGCGCTCGTGGAAAAAGTCGGTAACATAGGGAGTTCAATGGATAATTATCCGAATCCCCCGACGCTAAAGCGTCGCGCGGGACGATTCCCATAAAGCGTTTAAGACCTAAAAGAGGATAAACAATGCGTCGTCTCTTGATTGCCGGCAACTGGAAAATGAATTTGAAGCTCGATTCCGCGAAAGCGCTCGCTCAGGGGCTTAAAGACGCCGCCGCCGGCGTGACGGAAGTCGATATCGCCGTTTGCCCGTCGCCGATTTACGTCCAGCCGGTCGCCGAGATTCTCAGCGGCTCGAACATCGGCGTCGGCGCCCAGAACGCCTACTTCGAGAAGGCGGGCGCGTTCACGGGCGAAATCGAAATGGCGATGCTGACCGACGTCGGATGCCAGTACGTGATCCTCGGGCACAGCGAACGTCGTCACATCATCGGCGAATCGAGCGAACTCATTAACCTCAAAGTTCGCGCCGCGCTCGCGGCGGGGCTCGTTCCGATCGTCTGCATCGGCGAACTCCTCAAGGAACGCGAAGCGAACGTTACGAACGACGTCAACCGTCGTCAGCTCGACGGCTCTTTCTCCGGCGTTTCCGCCGAAGACATGAAAAAGTGCGTTATCGCGTACGAGCCCGTCTGGGCGATCGGCACCGGCAAAGTCGCGACGCCCGATCAGGCTCAAGAAGTCCACGCCGACGTTCGCGCTTGGATTGCCGAACGCTACGGCAAGGAAGTTGCCGACGTCGTCCGCATTCAGTACGGCGGCAGCGTCAAGGGTTCGAACGCCGCTGAAATTCTGAGCAAGCCCGACGTGGACGGCGCGCTCGTAGGCGGCGCGTCCCTCAAGGTCGACGCTTTTATGGAAATCATCAACAACGTCAAGGCGCTCTGAGCCTTGCTTTTTCCTCGGCGCGAGCGGCGTCGCTGCGCGTCGCGTTTAGGCTAACTTCAACCGTCGCTCCTTGCGTTTAGAACGCGAGGGGCGCGTTTAACCGACGTCGGATTTTCGAGAGATGTTTATATCCATCCTTCAAGCGCTCCTCTTCATCATCCTAGCGCTCCTTTCGCTATTCCTGATTCTTATCGTCCTGTTGCAACGCGGTAAGGGCGGCGGTCTCGTCGGCGCGTTCGGCGGCATGGGCGGCAGCAGCATGTTCGGAACGAAGACGACCGACGTTTTCCTTCGCATTACGATTTGGACGGCGGTCGTTTGGTTTGTCCTCTGTTTTGGCGGACGTTATATCCTCGGCATGAGGTCCAACAATTCGCTCGTCGATCGCGCGACGTCGAATCCGATCGCGACGACTCCCGCCGACGCAGCCGCAGAGACTGGCGCCGAGGCGGCGATTCCCGCGCCTCCGGCGACTGAAACCCCGGCTCCCGCCGACGCGCCCGCGTCCGAGACGCCTGCGGATTCCGCTGCGAACGAGTGATCCGCGTCGGCGCTTTCGCGCGTTCTCAACGTAATTAATGCAAGAGAAAAACGACCCGGACGACGTTCTTTCAACGACGTCCGGGGTTGTTGATTTTATAGCGACGCTTCAGGTTTTCTTCTATGCTGGTTAGTATGACAGGGTTCGGGGCGGCGACGACCCGAAGCGCGGAGTATCTGATTTCTTCGGAAATTAAAGCGGTCAACAACCGTTATTTTAAGTCGTCGATCAAACTTCCGGACGGGTTCGCCTCGCTCGAAACGAAGATCGACGAACTGCTTCGCGCCAATATCGCGCGGGGAACCGTTTCCGTTACGGTTAGGATTGTTCGAGAAAGCTCGGACGCCGATTTTGAAGTGAATCTTCCGGCGCTGCGCCGTTACGTTTCCGAAGCGGCGAGCTTTAAGAAAGAACTCGGCGACGAATTGAATTGCGATTTGGGTTCGATCGTCGCGTACCTGCGGCTTCCGGGCGTGATCCGCGACAAGTCGGACGACGGCGCGGAGAATCGCGCCGAGCGACTTTGGAGCGCGATTGAGCGGAATCTCAAAGACGCGCTCGACGCGTTTCAGAAGATGCGCGACACGGAAGGCGCCGCGACGCAGAAATACCTCTCGGAGAACATTCTCCAACTTCGCGAGTCCATCTCCGAGGTCGCGCGTTTTGCGCCGACCGTCGCCGAGAATTATCGCGTCCGACTTTCGGAGCGCGTATCCAAGGCGCTGGAGGGACGCGACGTCGCGTTCGACGAATCGGCAATCATACGCGAAGTTGCGATTTTCGCCGACAAGGTCGATATTTCCGAAGAAATTTCGCGTTTTCGTTCGCACCTCGACCAGTTTGACGGCGCGATGACGAACGAAAAGGCGTGCGGTAAGAAACTTGACTTTCTTACTCAGGAAATGTTTCGCGAGACGAACACGATCGGTTCGAAAGCGAATTTTCCCGAAATACTTAAACTTGTCGTCGAGATGAAATCGACGATCGAACGCGTTAGGGAAATGGTTCAAAACGTCGAATAACGTCGCATAGGCGACGATATTGGCGTGGAGACGAGGACGTCATGACGGAACGAAACGACGGCGCGAACGTCAAAAAGGGACGAGTTCTTGTTTTTTCCGGTCCTTCCGGGGTCGGTAAGGGGACGCTTCTCAAACGACTCTTCGACGAGACGGATTTTCCTCTGAAAATGAGCGTTTCCGCGACGACGCGCGCGCCGCGTCCCGGCGAAGTGAACGGCGTTCATTACTGGTTCATGACGCGGGACGAGTTCGTCGCGAAACAGGAGCGCGGCGAGTTTCTCGAATCTTTTGAAGTTTTTTCCGGCGGCGCGATGTACGGCACGCTCCGTCGAACGGTCGAAGAAGCGAGGGATCGAGGAGAGTGGGTGACGCTCGAAATCGACGTTAAGGGCGCGAAGCGCGTCGTCGAACAGATTCCCGACGCGACGACCGTCTTTATCGCGCCTCCGAGCCTCGACGCGCTGCGCGAGCGTCTCGTCAAACGCGGGACCGAATCGGAAGAGGAGATCGAGAAACGACTCGCCCAAGCGGAGTTGGAACTGGCGCAGAGTTCGTTTTATCAGTATCGCGTCGTCAACGACGAACTCGACGTCGCGTTTCGCGCTTTAATCGGTATTTTAAGAATCACGGATAGCGGGGAAGCAGATGGAACGCGATCCGGCGGTTTCCAAGGTAAAAAATAGTTTGTCGACTCCGACGGTCGCGGGTTTCGCGCCGTCGGAGACGATTTGACGTCGCCGAAAGGAATTCCAAAAATGATTGAAGAACTCAAAGAAGAGAAACTCATTGATAAGGTTGGCGGTCGTTTTAAGTTGACGTCGCTCATTCAGAAACGTCTCGCCGTTCTTAATCGCGGTTCTAAGCCTCTCGTTAAGGATCAGACGGGCGACAACATGCAGATCGTCGTTCGCGAAATCTTGGAGGACAAGATTCGCCTTGATATGGACGGCAACCTTGTCGCCAACGACGAACCGATTCCGTTCTCGCCTGATTTCTGACGCGTTCGGACGGACCGACAGCTCGATTGAATCACCCTAGGCGGGAGGGCGCGCCAACAACGTTCCTCCCGCGTTTCTTAAGCGAGCGACAGATGGAAAAAGCGACGCGCAAACGTTCTAACAAATCGTCTTCGGCGGACGCCGCAAACGACCGTTCTCTTTTATTGAAGGGACGCGAGGTTCTTCTGGGCGTTTGCGGCGGAATCGCCGCGTATAAAGCGGCGGCGCTGGCGAGCGCGCTCGTTCAGGCGGGCGCGGGCGCGACCGTCGTCATGACCGAAGAGGCGACGAAGTTGGTCGGTCCGAAAACGTTTGAAGCGTTGACGCGTCGTCCCGTCGCGATTTCGATGTGGGACGCGAATCTTGCGCACCCCCACGTTGAACTTGCGCGTCAGGCCGACGTGTTCTGCATCGCGCCCGCGACCGCCAACATCATGGCGAAGGCCGCCGCTGGAATTGCGGACGATCTTATGAGCGCCACGATTCTCGCGTTTGACGGCGCGCTCCTTATGGCGCCGGCGATGAACGCCGTTATGTGGAACAAACCGGCGACTCAACGCAACGTCCAACGCCTCGTCGAGGACGGCGTCGTCATGATCGGTCCCGACGACGGGCGTCTGAGTTGCGGAGAGTCAGGGATGGGGAGAATGTCGTCGC
>CAMZHY010000248.1 GCA_947307005.1 uncultured Planctomycetaceae bacterium | reverse complement strand
CTCTTAATGAGCGTTCGACCTTGCGGCGCGTCGTGCAAGTTTCCTGCCGATAGGGACAGCGTAACAACCAAGGAGGAACTACTGACAATCGCGTGTATTTTTGTGTTGGCGCCGCCCCGCGTTTTACCGAGCGACTGTTTTCCGTTTTTTTAAAGCGCCGGCAGCGTCTGGATTCGCTTTGATACAGGTCGAGTCTAAAGACAGAACGGAGACGTCGGCGTCTTTTAAACGTTCCTCGTTCAACGCAGTAAAAACACGGTCTAAGACGCCGTTTTCAGACCAACGTCGAAAGCGTTTGTAAATTGTCGACCATTGACCGTATTCCTTCGGTAATGCTCGCCATTTACAACCGTTTTCCAAAGCGTAAAGGATCGCGTTTAAAAACGTGAGGTTATCGACTCGAACATTACCTCGTTGAAGAGGAAGCAAGTCTTTTATACGATTGTATTCGGCTTCTGTTAGTTTCATAATGAACGACAGTAGCCATTTTATTCAATTGTATCAACACGCCCTTAATAGAATCCTCAAAATATCGACGGCAAGACTTGTAAAGAACCAATCGGAGACTTACAATCAAAAGTCTTAGGCAGGCTTGGCGAGGGACTCCTTGGGATTGGTTGCGACTTGAAAACGCCAGCCAAGGAGGTCGCTTTTCCCCATATGCCGACTCCTTAGTAAATCTTGTTTAGAGTGTTTTAGAAAACAGTAGAAAGCGCCGTCATGATTAACGCTCCGGGAACAAACCGTGAAATTCACATTTCCAACGTTCCGCGATACCTCGCGCCTTTTCACGCGAAGCTGCACCCGCATTTCTTTACGGACGTGCTGATCGTCGGCGGCGGGCTCGCCGGACTGACGGCGGCGCTGGCGGTCGATCCGTCGCTCAAGGTTTTGGTCGTGTGCAAGGCGGGGCTCGACGTTTCCAACAGCATGAAGGCGCAGGGCGGGATCGCGACGGTCTGGGACGTGCCGGAAGACAAGTTTGAGAACCACGTGAAGGACACGCTGATCGCGGGGGGCGCGCTCTGCGACAAGGAGACGGTCGAAATGATCGTGCGCCGCGGGCCCGACGAGGTGCGCAAACTCCTGAGTTACGGGACGCGCTTCGACCGCGACGAGAAGGGCGACGTGCTGCTCGGGCGGGAAGGGGGGCACGACCATTTCCGCATCCTTCATGCGAACGGCGACTCGACGGGCGCCGAGATCATGCGCGCGACGATCGAAGAGGCGCGGCGGCGTCCGAACATTCGCATCTGGGAAGATACGTTTACGCTCGACCTGCTGACGAACGACGGGTTCTGTCGCGGCGCGGTCGTGTTCTGGGAGAAAGAGCGCGAGATCGAACTCGTCTGGGCGAAGCAGACGATTCTCGCGACGGGCGGACTCGGGCAGATCTACCGCGAGACGACGAACCCGTCGTGCGCGACGGGGGACGGAGTCGCGCTCGCGTTTCGCGCCGGCGCGGTCTGCCGCGACCTTGAGTTCATCCAGTTTCACCCGACGGTTCTGTACATCGCGGGCGGAAGCCGGAGTCTTATCACGGAAGCGATGCGCGGCGAAGGGGCGCTCCTCGTCGATAAGAACGGGTATCGCTTCATGCCCGACTACGACGAACGCGGCGAACTCGCGCCGCGCGACGTCGTGAGCCGTTCGATCGTCAAGCAGATGGCGAAGACGAAGTCGTCGAACGTCTTCCTCGATCTCACCCACAAGGACGCCGATTGGAGCCGCCAACGCTTCCCCGGCATCGCGGGACTCTGCGCCGAATTTGGCGTCGATATTACGAAAGACCGCATCCCGGTGCGGCCCGGCGCGCATTACGCGATGGGCGGCGTCCTCGTCGACCAGTCGGGGCGAACGTCGGTTCGCGGCCTCTGGGCGGCGGGCGAAGTTTCGAGCACGGGGCTGCACGGGGCGAACCGGCTCGCGTCGAACAGTCTGCTGGAGGCGCTCGTTTACGGGGAGACGACGGGGCGTCTTGCGGGCGAGATCGCGGCGTCGGAACCGGACGAATACCGCGCGCTGCCGCTGGAGAACCCGCCGATCAACGCGGAGCGTCGGAGCGACGGGTCGCTCGACGTCACGGACGTTCGCAACTCGCTCAAGAGCGCGATGCAGCGCGAATGCGGCGTCGTCCGCAACGAGACCGACCTGAAAGACGCGCTCGAAAGCATTAAGTCGTGGTCGAAGATTCTCTGGACGAAGCAGTTTTCGACGGTCGAAGCGTGGGAGGCGCAGAATATGCTCCTCGTCTCGCGGCTCGTCGTCGAGGGCGCGCTCGAACGCCGCGAAACGCGCGGCGGTCATAACCGTAGCGACTGCGGCCCCTTCGACCCCGAAGCGCCCGCGATCCATTCGCTCTTCTTCAACGACGACCGACTGCGATAGGGTTGGCGCGTCAATCTGAAACAAGGCGGATACGTGAGTTGAAAATCAACAGCGCAAGACTTTTTTGCGATCGCCTTGTAGCAAAGAAATCCATTTCCGAGTATCCTATACGGTATATTGGATCGCGAGACGCGACGATTATTTCGAAAGAATAACTTCATTATCGGGATATTACAATGACGAACGCATTAAACAGCGGCGCCGCCGCTCGCGTCATGGAAGGAGGGGTAATCGCCGTCCCTAAAGACGTTCTTCAAGCGATCGGGGTCAACGTCGGCGATTGCGTTTCTTTCGTCGTTGAAGGGACGGCGGTTAGAATTGAGAACCCTGCGATTTTGGCGATGAAGGAATTGCAGCGCGAAATGGAAGGCGAAGCGGAACGACTGGGAATTCAATCAGAAGAAGACGCCATGGCTATTATTAAAGAAATTCGCGGCGAGACGCCATGAGGGTTTTTATCGACTCGAACATACTTTATTCCGCGATTTTTGCGCCTTCGGGAACAGTGAACCGCGCTTACTTTAAGGCGATCACGCCGCCTAACGTCGGGCTGATTTCCGAACAAAACATTGCGGAACTTCACAAGGCTTTTCTTCGGAAATCGCCGGATAAACTCGACGCGTTAAAGAGATTTTGGACCAAGGCTTCTTTGATTTTAAAAGTCGTTCCGATTCCAGAGGAATCAACTGCGGCGGAGTTTTTAATCAGGGATTCAGCGGATCGTCTTATTTACAGAGCGGCTCTTCACGCCGACGCCGACGTTCTCCTAACGGGAGATAAAGACCTCCTTGAATCGGGAATCACACGACCCTTGATCGTTTCGCCCGCCGCGTTTTTGGAACTAGACTAGAGAAGTGGAAGAGAATAGGACGTTTAAAAGAGAATCAGCCGCCGGGGAAACCTTGGCGGCTGGTTTTGCTTCAAAGGATGGTCGATTTAGGTTTTATCTTGAATTTGAGGGATATTTGTAAAACAACTTGACTAAACGTCTCTGTTATGAAACGGGGCGCTTTTTCATCTGTCTTATTTAACTTTATTGCTGATCGTCGCTTTGGCGTCTGGCTTCGCAACAGTCTCCTTTTATGTTGAGATTTTGCGTCTTCCCTTCATTTTAGAGGAGCGTGACGCCGACGGGTGCGACGTTGCGCGCGTATATGTTTGGCTGTGGGCGTCGTCGGCGGACGATTCAACCTGCGGCGGCGCCGCCGCAGGGAACGCCGCGTACGCATCGCGTGTTAATCGCGCGGGAAAGAACGTATATAACCGCCGTCGCGAATTAGGGTTACTCTACGCTGATTACCCGATATCCCGCCGCTTCGACGGCGGCTTTCAGTTCGGAGTCCGAAACGTCGGCGTTCAGAGAGACGATCGCGTCGCCCTTCGCGGCGCTAGCGATGGCTTCGTCCACGGCGGAAAGGGCTTCCAACGCCTGTTTTACGTGGGCTTCGCAACGGGGGCACATCATCCCTTCGATTTTCAGCGTCTTTTTCATCTTCGGTTCCTCGCTTTCTTTGGTTTCTATTGATTTACAGGATTTGAGATTCTTCTTTCTACCGTCGCCGACGTCATACATATCGAACCCGTTTAAACGGAGCGCGTTGGCGACGACGCAGAAACTGGACAAACTCATTGCGACCGCGCAAAAGACGGGTTCCAACGTCCAACCGAACAGTGGAATAAAGAAGCCGGCGGCCAGCGGAATTCCGAGCGCGTTGTAAAAGAACGCCCAGAAAAGATTTTCATGAATGATCTTCAAGGTCTTGCGACTGAGTCGGATCGCGGCGGGCGCGTCGAGGAGTCGGCTTTTCATCAGGACGACGTCGGCGGCGTCGACGGCGATATCGGTTCCGGCGCCGACGGCGACGCCAATATCGGCGCGGGTTAGCGCCGGCGCGTCGTTAATGCCGTCGCCGACCATCGCGACCTTTCCTTTCGCCTTGAGATTGCGAACGACGGATTCCTTCCCGTCGGGAAGAACTTCGGCGATCGTCTCGTCGACCCCGACCTCGGCGCCGACGGATTTTGCGACGCGGTCGTTGTCGCCGGTCAGCATGACGACGCGAAGCCCCATGTCTTGCAGTTCCCCGACCGCCCGCGCAGCGTCTTCTTTGACCGTGTCCGCGACGGCGACGACGCCGAGCGGCTTTCCGTCTTTGGCAAAAAAGAGGGGCGTCTTGCCCTGATTGGCGAGTTCCGCCGCTTTGGTCTGAAGTTCGGGCGAAAACGCAACCAGAGATTGGACGAATTTTCCGCTTCCCGCGACAACCTTTTCGGCGCCGTGTCTGCCACTCAAGCCTTTGCCAGGGAGCGCCTGAAAGTCCTCGATTTCAAGGGGCGCGACGTTCTTCTCGCGGCAATAATCGACGATTGCCTTGGCGAGAGGATGTTCGCTATTCTTCTCTAAAGAATAACCGTATTGCAGCAGTTCCGCCTCGGAAACGCCTTTTTCAGGGATAATATCGGTCGTTTGAGGCTTGCCGGTCGTTACGGTTCCCGTCTTATCGAGGACGACGATCTCCGATTTTCCGATTTCTTCAAGAGCGACGGCGTTTTTGAAGAGAACGCCATTCTTGGCGCCTAGTCCTTCGGCGACCATGATCGCCGCAGGCGTCGCCAGACCGAGCGCGCACGGGCAGCTGACGACGAGTACGGAAATCCCCCTTGCGAGCGCGAACGCGACGCTTTGACCCGTCGCGAGCCATACGGCGCACGTAACCGCCGCCACGACGACGACGATCGGCGCGAAGACGGCGGCGACTTTATCCGCCGCCTTGGCGACGGGCGCTTTCGTCGCCGCCGCTTCCGCCGCCAATTGAATGATCTTTGAAAGGGTCGTGTCTTCGCCGACCTGCGTCGCCCGGCATTTTAAGAATCCGGTCAGATTGAGCGTTCCCGCCGTCGTTTTGTCGTCGACGCCCTTGTCGACGGGGATACTCTCGCCGGTTAGCGCCGATTCGTCGACGCTGCCGACGCCTTCGAGGACGATGCCGTCGACGGGGATCGTCTCGCCCGGGCGGACTACGAAAATATCGTCCTTTTGGACCTGATCGACGGCGACTTCCTGTTCGATCCCGTTGACAAGAATCGTCGCGGATTGGGGCGCCAGCTTCATCAAGCCTTTCAGCGCGTTGGTGGTTTTGCCCTTAGAACGAGCTTCGAGCATTTTACCGACGGTAATCAGCGTCAAGATCATCGCGGCGGAATCAAAATAGAGTTCGTCCCTATACTTCGCCGCAGACTCCATGTCCGCCTGGGCATAGGCGTTCGCGACGGCAAACAACGAGCAGACGCTGTAAAGAAACGCCGCCGACGAGCCGAGCGCGACTAGCGCGTCCATATTAGGCGCGCCATGGAACAGGCTCTTGAAACCGCTGATAAAAAACTTTTGGTTAATCGCCATAATCGCGACTGTCAGCAACAATTGGACCAAGCCGACTCCCATTGGATTATCAACGGCGGACGGAATCGTCCAACCCCACGCCATATGTCCCATTGAAAAGTACGTCAGCGCGATCAGAAATCCAATCGAAGCGATCAGCCGCTTTTTGAGCGCCGGAGTTTCTTTGTCCCGCAGCGCTTCCTCCTGTTCCGCGTATAGCCCCGACCTCGTTCCGCTTTCGCGCGTTTTTTCTTTAGGCGAAGCGCCGTAGCCCGCATCG
>CAMZHY010000247.1 GCA_947307005.1 uncultured Planctomycetaceae bacterium | reverse complement strand
GGTCGGTTTCAAGGGATTTAACGCCAACAGACTCAAAAGCGCGATTAAGGGCTAATTCCTCCGAAACCATTGATTTGGCTTTGACAACAGAATGAACGTTATTCTCTTTCGCAATTCTGAGAACAATTTCATTCGCCTCCTTAGCGTCTTTTGCCCAATAAACTTTAACGCCCTTTTTCGTGAGGTTCTCTTCAAACTGAACGAGAGTCTCGTCAAGTCGAGCTAATCCATAGTCCTTTATCAGCTTAGCGGATTCGCGCCATTCCGGCCATTGCTTGAGATTCCAGCAAAGGGTCAGACTTGACTGCGCGCTCTGCTCAGCCGTAATCGCAAGCGATGGGGACGCGTTCTTATCAGGTTCGGCCAATTCTCTCGTTTTATCAGACCAAAATTCAGCTCCCTGAAGAACTGGCAACATCGTCATCGACATATCTCGACTCCCAAAAAACTACCGTTCGATTGTGTCAAAATCGTAGATTCTCAAAACCGCGTCCAAAGGAAACGCCCTTGATCATAGACGTCGCGCTTCAACGTCAAACATCAAGTCCTCTCAGCGATATTTTCACGGTCTGTAAAGACTCTGTCAATCGTCTCAAGTCCAAAAAAGAGTTTTTCAAACAATCGTCAAACCGATAAAACCATATCTCGTTTCACTTCAGCCTACGTTCAATTCGCCTCTCTTATCAAGGGATAGAAAAGAACAAAACAAAAATCACGTCGAAGTCAAACGTTTTTAACGCCTGAGCGAGGCGCAATCGACGAATCGTCGACGTCGCCAAAAATCTTCGTAGTAAAAGGTTTGGGAGTGAGAAACATTTCGTCAATAAACGCTTCGCCATCTGGAGCGTCTACCCATTCGCGCCACGCCGAATAGAGAGGCGCGTGAAGCGTAACTCGTTCTTTTCGTAAAAAATCGACAAAACTCATTTCTCGAGAATGTAACGCTATCGCTCGTTCGCGGCAGTCCTCAAATTGTTCGCCAAAAGGTATGGAAGAACCGTAGAGTTCGTCTCCTAACAAGGGAAACCCTCGAGACGAACACTGAAGACGAATCTGATGCGTGCGCCCAGTTTCCAGTTCAATCTCGAGCCATGACGTTTTTTCAAAAAGCTTCAACACTCGAAAATGGAGAATCGCTTCACGCGCGTCTGGACGCGTAGGAGAAACAATTTCGGATTCTGCTCGACCTGGAATTTTACGCATGTAGTCATACCAAGTTCCATGATCTTCTGAGACGATTCCCTCAACGAGCGCCCAATACTTTTTCGTCACAGAACGTTCTTGAAACTGATCCGAAAGCCTACGCGCCGCTCGGACATGGCGCGTCATAACGAGCAATCCGGAAGCGGGACGGTCAAGCCGATGAGGCAGTCCTAGATAACGCTTTCCCACCCGTCCTTCGCGAAGATTAAAAAATTCTCTAACTCGAGCTTCTATTGAATCAACGCCAGGAGGCGCTTGAGTCAACACCCCGGGCTGTTTATTGACAACGATCGTCGGACCATTTTCATAAACAATATTAAACCTTGGCTTTATATCATGATTAATAAATAACGACAAATTGACTAAATCATCCTCAAGGCGTTCGTTCTGATCCCCAAAATCCGATTCGATTCTTTCGTTGCGCATTTCCAAATCCCAATTCCCCAAAGCAAGAGCAAAGCGTGATGGAAAACAACCTGTGCACATCTTAGGTATTCTAACAGAAATATTCGAGACGTCGACTCGTGGTAAAACCACGAGACTGGCAGACGATTCGAATGATAAAAAAGGAGAAAGGGCGCTTGTCAAACGTCCTATCTAAGTTAGAATAACATGACCTTCGAGGAGGATACGCGAATGGTTAGCAGCCTGACTCGAAATCAGGTGCCGGCTTGCCGGTTGAGGGTTCGAGCCCCTTGTCCTCCGCTTTACCTTCGTAAAGTTTAAAACTCGGCGAACGTCCTGTCGTGTAAGTCTCGACAGGACGTTTTTGTTTTGTCTCGCCCCGATTTCTTTCAACAGCGTCGTTCCGCTTTCGACGCCGCCGTCGCAATTGGTTGTCAAAAGCTAGCGGAAGATGATTCGATCGTATAAGGTAGAGAATTAAGGCGCGAACGAGAGGCGTTAGCGTCGGGAGAACGCAAGACTCCTGAACGATTTTGCGGCGAGTGATCGCTGTCAGAACTCTCCCTATTCCTGTGTCCTGTTCCGTAACCGCCCCCTATCGATTTAAAGAACGCGTCAAGCTCCATCATACTCTCCCGTGAATTCATCGCCTGATTTGTATCGGCATTCCGGACGTCGGAAGATGATAAGCCATTGAAAGCGTCGATCTTTTCGTTCCCTACGTCGTCGGACGTCGACGAGTAATCCGGAAAAGGAGTAATATCCAGTTCCGCAGACGATACTCGCCTACTTCCTGCGTAACTGTCGTATTCGTCGGCTTCATAATCATCATAATAATCGTCGCCAAGACTAGCGTTCGGACTCGAATCTGAGACCGAAGACGACTCGCCCGTCGAAAAGTTATGAGAAAGAGCGCCTTTCAACTGATTTTTTAAACGATTCATAGAAGAGGCGGCTGACTGAAACGTCGATTCGTCGACTAACGCTCCAGTTTTTTCCGTCAGTCGATTCATAGCGGAAGTTGCAGATTGAAAAAGGGAATTCACTCCTTTTTCCAAATCCTCCGAGTCGCTCTCCTCCGCCTCTGCGACAATATCGGACGCCGTGTCTGAAAGCACTTTTGAAACTATATACTTTTTGAAATCGCGAACTTCCGTTTTAAGCGTCTTTGATTCGGTTCCGTCGTCCTCTTTTTTTTTCTCTTGCGATGATAACTTTTTCGTCTTTTTTTTTCTCTTCTTCGATCGCGTCGGCATAAGCGAGAAAACGACGCGTAAGTTCGGATTCTGGAAGATGACGCTGTATCTTCGAGATAAAAGCTGTAAAATATGGACCGGATTTTGAGTTTTCAACGACAGAACGCGACGATCCATTAAGAATGATAAGAACAAAAGTTACAAGCAAACAGAGTAGCGCCCCTTTGAGGAGTCCAAGCGCGGCGCCCATCTGGCGGTCAAATTCTTTCAATCCGGCGAGCGAAACCATGTTCTTCACAATGTTCGATGCAATCCGAATTAGAAGCGCGGAAACAATAAACGTCGCTATCATCGCCAAAGGCTTATAGTAAGCATAAGACGCGTTCATAAACTTAGCGACTATGTAATAATAGTGCGTCGCAATATAGGCGCTCGCCAGCCACGACAAACTCGACGGCACAGGAGACACGATCCCACGCATCCCACCCCAAAACGTCGCCAACACGAGAACGACTAACACGAACAGATCGAAGGGATTTAGCGCTCCTGACATAACAACGATCCTAATGCTGTTTATTTTTCTTGCTACTCTTCACGCATAAGATCCGATTTCGACGCGCGAGACCGCGGGCGATTTTAGTGAATCTTGACAATTTCGTCAACGTTAGAGTACTCGCAAAATCTGCCTATTGCCAAGATGACGCTAAATCTATATAGTGCGTCCAAATCGCGTTGTCGACGGAGTCGTCGTATCGAACGTGTTTCGTTCATGAAGATTATCGCCGTCGCAAATTCGCTATTAATGACTTAGAAATGAACGATAGGTTTCCGTCGCCATGCCGGGTTATAATACGCATCTAACATGGGGAGCCGCCCTCGGCGTTGGTTTAGGGTTCGTCGCTAAGGTAGGACGTCACGCGCCGCTTTCAGAAGCTCTTTTTGGAGGTTTCCTCTGCGCTCTTGGAAGCATACTTCCCGACATTGACAGCGATAAAAGCATGGCGCACAAGCGTTGTATGACGGCTATTTCCGGCTCGGTCGCTCTCCTGTTGGCCGGTCGTTTACGCGACTTTATGCTCCGCCCTGAAACAGTCTTGCTAATCGGAGCATGCGTATACTTCGCGCTCTTCTATGGCGCAGGGACTGTGATTCAAAAATTTTCTGTGCATAGAGGGATGTTTCACAGCATACCTTTTGGGGTCATATGCGGCGAGTTAATATTCATCATATCGTCTGGATCACCCCAGTTGAGACTATTCAAAGCGGGTTCAATTTTCTTTGGAGTCCTAATTCACCTCGTACTCGACGAGTTATCTAGCGCGAAACTCATCAACACAGAAAATTCATCTTCATACTCTCGGTATTCAAATTCTGATCAAACTAATTATTACGGCGGCGTCCGATCTTCCAAAACTAAAAAAAAGAAACGACGAAGCGCATTTGGTGTGAAAAAATCTTTTGGAACTGCTCTCAAGCTCATTGACTATAAGCATTTCGGATCTACAATTTTTTTCTACTGCATTGTTGTGATCTTAGGAAATCTGGCAATGAACGTTCAGACGATGCTCTCTCAATTAGGAGACGCAAATGTTTCCGAGTTGCGCGGAAAAGCGGCTGTTGATAGAATTAGATCCGCTTACCCAACCCAATTTGACCTATCTGTAGTTCAATGGATTGCAGAAAATGATCTTGTTTTGTCCCCCGGCGCAGACAACAACGTAAAATGGAATGAGCTAGAAGATTTGCTTTCGCTCTCGGAAAGTTCCGGTAATGACGAAACGAGTTCCAACACGCCAAAAAACGCTAAAAGCAAAAGGAATCCCTCTCTTTTAGACGTGATTAACTGGAATAGCATGAACACGCCTAATCCAGACAACCTTGAGGCGACGGAATAAGAGTAGTTCGACTCGTACGCCGTCCTCTTTTTCGCAACGTTGCTTAATAATTGTAGACCAGAGGAAATAATGCACCCTTTTTCCGATCGCTTAGCTTATCAAATTCGCCAAAAGAAAACGCCTGTCCTTGTTGGTCTCGACCCTCGATGGGCGCAAATTCCCGATAGGCTCAAAGAGGGAAAAACCGAAGAAAACCCGCAAGACGTCGCCGTCGTCTTTGAAGACTTCTGCAAGAGAATTATAGACGTCGTCGCGCCTCTAGTTCCAGCCGTCAAGCCCCAAAGCGCATTCTTTGAACAATACGGTCCGAGTGGAATGCAATGTCTGGCGAATATCATTCGTTACGCCTCTGAAAGCGGGTTGCTCGTAATTCTTGACGCAAAGCGCAATGATATTGGTTCAACTGCGACGGCATACGCAAACGGACTTATCGGTCCCCAAGGTTCCAGTCCTTGGGGCGCGGACGCTTTAACCGTCAGTCCCTATCTCGGGGACGATAGTCTAATCCCATTCGTCGACGTTGCTAATGATCGTGGCGGCGGCCTCTTTATTCTCGTCAAAACCTCAAATAAGGGAGGCGCGCAGTTTCAAGACCTCCTGGTGGACGGAACGCCGCTGTATCGTCACGTCTGTTCATATGTGGAGAAACTCGCGGTCGAAAGCGCCCAAAAAACGTCGACGGAATGCGGCTACGGCAACATTGGCGCCGTCGTTGGAGCAACTTGGCCGGAACAACTTGCCGAACTTCGAGCGGCGGCGCCTCGAACTTGGTTCCTCGTACCCGGTTATGGAAGTCAAGGCGGCGGTGCGAAAGACGTCGCAGGCGCCTTTGATAAAAATGGTCTCGGCGCAATCATCAACAATTCGCGCGGCGTCATCTTCGCCTTTCGCGCCGAGGCGTATCGGGACAGATTCGGCGAAGCGAATTGGGAAGGCGCCGTCGAAGCGGCAACTCTCGATATGATCGCAGCTCTTGCTGCGGAAACGTCCGCCGGCAAACTGTAAGACCTTAATTTTCAGACGCACAGACATTATACGCGCGCGTTTTCACATGTTTAAACGCGCGTTTCTTTTTTCTCTAGACTTTTTCGTCAAAAAGACCGCAAAGACGCTCGAACGTTTCGTCGAAACTTGATCGTTCGTTAATCTGTTGCCTTAAAAAAGCGTCGATTTTAGGCTTCATCTCTATTGCATGATCAATTTCTGGCGAACTTCCCTTTCGATAAGCGCCTACAGAAATTAGATCTTCAGCGTCTGCGTAAATCCCAATGAGTTTTCGCAACTCACGCGCAAGACGGGCGTGTTCATCAGTACAAATAACACTCGCTAAACGACTAATACTCTCAAGTATATCGA
>CAMZHY010000246.1 GCA_947307005.1 uncultured Planctomycetaceae bacterium | reverse complement strand
GTACCTCGCGGCTGGACTCTATATGTCGCTAAGCGTCGTTCTATGCCTAATCGGATTGATCTGCGGCAGAAAACTCGCCCTGATAACGGGACGGGGTTTTTGACAATTCCCCGATAAAGGCGATCATCGGCGCAATTCGAGAATCATAAAAGGTTTGAAAAGGAAATATGGAGTTTCCGAAAACCCAATCGGAACAAATTGTCAGAAAACAAAGACCGAATAATTTGAAAAATAACGTCTACGTCGCTTAGACTCTTAACTTGGGCGCAGGCTTAGGCGCCGCCGCGACGGATGGTTCCTTGTATCCCGTTGGTCGGTTGCACAATAGAGCGCTTCGTTTGTCGGAATAAAGCTAAACCGATCGGCGCGAGCGGAAATACGCGAGAGTTCCTTTGGCGATATTTAGGCGGTGGGGAAAATGACCGAGTTAAAAACTGAAAGATTGACGTTAAGACCGTTTCGTCTGGAGGACGCCGAGACCGCGCATCGGCTGTTTGGAATAGACGAAGACATGTACAGGTATTCCGGATGGAATCCTTACGCTACGGTTGAAGACGCCGAAAGGTTCATCAAGACGACGCTGGAGGATAACGACCCGCGCGCCTACTGTTTCGCCGTCGAGCATGCCGGAAAAATCGTCGGAAATATCGGGGCGTACAATTACGAAGAGGCCCTCAAACGCGTCGAGGTTGGCTGCGCCATAGCCAAAGACTTTTGGGGCGAGGGCTTTGCGACGGAAGCGCTAAAAGCGGTCTTGCAATTTCTCACGGAACGCGAAGACGTCTCTACGGTCGTCGCTTGGTGCGCGGAAGACAACATAGGCTCCAGAAGGGTTCTGGAAAAGGGAGGCATGGTTCTTGAAAGCGTCGAAAAGGACGGATTGACGGTTGGGGATAAGACTTACAATAAGTTGAATTACGCATATCGTCAATAGAACGAAGTTTTCGAACGGCGCATGTCAAGACGCTCGTTTCGAGAAACGCAATTCCTTACGAAAAAAGAGCTGCGATAGATGATCGAATTATTCCGCGACAAGACCCGAAATAAGCCGGCGATCGTCGCCGGTCTCGTCTTCCTGACGATAACTTGCCTGTATCGTTGGACGAATCTCATGTTCAATCATGATTCGCTAATGGTCGTACGCGATGATTTTGATTGGCAAACGTCTCTCGGACGGTTTCTCAACGTCGTCTACTTATCGCTCCGCCGCGAGGTTATGCCGCCGTTGATCGTGGGGCTTTTCGGCGGATTCTTTTTGATCGTCGCGGTTATCTTGCATATCCATACTCTCGGCGTTAAACGTCGGTCTTCCGTCATACTCGGCGCCGGCCTTCTCGTCACCTTTGAAACAATCGCCTATGTCAACGCGTCTTTTGCGCTCTCCTTCGAAATAGACATGCTGGCGCTGCTCTACGCTTCCTTCGCGGCGTGGCTTTTGACAAGAGCCAAGAGTCGGCTTCGCTTTCCGTTTGCCGTTCTCTTCATTTTCTGTTCCCTTGCGCACTTTCAAAGTTACGTTGAAGTTACTATCGTTCTTGTCATGCTTGCGCTTTACCGCGATCTTTTGGAAGGAAAAAAGCCTGCGGACGTCCTTCGCGCCGGCGTCGGCGCCGTCCTAACGCTCCTCGTCGCGGGTCTCTGCTATTACGTCGCGGTTCGCGTTATCTGGAACGCAACCGGTTACGGACCGAAAAACACGTATAACAGTCTGATAAACATCGGCAAAATCACGGACTCCTCTCCTCTCGATCTTTTGGCGAGAACCTGGCTCTTCTTTTTTAACTATTTAGCGGCGCCGTTCACGACGAATTCGCGTCTTGTCGGGGCGATTCATCTGCTTTTTGGCGCCTATATCATAGCGCAGACCGCAGTTCTGACCCGCAAAAGGCGTCTTGAGGGAAAGACCGTCGCGCTACTTCTGCTGCTGATCGTCCTTTTTCCCTTGGGATGCAACTGCGTCTTTTTTCTCTCGAACGGGATGAAACATTCGTTAATGACGTATTCGTTTGTGTTCTTTGACGTCTGGGCGCTGATGCTGTTCGACGTCGCCCGGGAAGACGAGGAACCGAGGAAGGAGTCCTTTGTTTCCGACGCCGCGTTCGTCTCTGAATCCAAAGAATGGCTGAAACGACACGCCCTTCTCGTCCTTTGCGCCATCCTAATACTGAACCGCATTCTGTTTGCAAACGCCCTTTATCTGAAAGTCGATCTATTAACTAGGGCGACCTTGTCGTTTATGACGCGGATGGTCGACAGAATGGAACAGACTCCGGGATACAAAATTGGGGAAACGCCCGTCCTGATCCTCGGTCACCTCGATCAAAATCCCTGCGCGCAGCCATTAGTGAAATTTTGGATGTTGAACGACGACTTATTGAAACTTAAAGGACTCTCCATTACGTACCCTGAAACCTACCAATACTATTTCGCTTATATCCTTAACTACCCCGTCCAATTCGTCCTAAGAGAGGAGATGACGGAATATCTGGAAAAATTAGATCCCGAGGCGGTTCAGAATATGCCCGTTTTCCCGGAACAAGGGGGAGTCGCTTTAATCGATGGAGTCCTTGTCGTGCGGCTCTCCGAAAACATTGACGTTACCGAAGACGTCGATTGGTAAGAATCGGAAAAGAAAACGTTTAGGCAATAAAACGGCGCCAAAGACGGCGCTTGCGGCGTTTAGAACGACCGTTTTTCAACGCGTCGATCTGCAAAAAAAGGAAAGTCGAGTTGCAAACGCCGCTGAATAAGGCGCCCGAACAATGGGAGACTGAAGTTCGCGCCGGTCCGCGTTTTGGCGCAAGAACGCCCGCCGACGTCAATCAGAAACAGGTCGAGGACCGGTTCCAAATCCTAGAAACGCCCGCGCTCGTTTTCTATTCGCGCCCAAGCCAAAAACCTCAAATAAACCTCAGTCGCGACACGCGACGCAGAAGCCCCAGAACGATTCTTCTCGCCGCTTTGGCGAGCGTTGGATCGGGGGCCTCTAGGATTTCCCGCGCATAGAGACGGTCGGCAAACTGAAGGAGCGGGTCGGGGGCTTTTTGGTAGCTTTCTTTGACTGTCGGAAGATTCCACGCTTCGAGCGACGTTTGTCTAAAGAACTGATAGTCGGAGATTTCTTCTTTGAGTATTTCGCGGGCTTCTTCCATGCTCAGCGCGTTTTTCCACTGATAACGTCGCAGGCGTCGGAGGGCGCCTTGTGGAGAAGATAGTAGAAGTTCGGGAAACGATCGAACAAATACCGACAATCCTCGGACGACTCGTAATGGCGGCGAAGTTCCTCGACGAGAACGTGGCTTGACCGAATCATTAGCGTTTCGCCGCGTTTTTTAGAAACGGACCCGACTCGGCGTCGGTACGAATGCAGAACGTCCGGAATCGACAGAATCTTTGATATGTGCGCGATGTAGCAGTAGTTGAAGAACATGTCTTCCGGACAGGTTACGCGATTCGTGGGAAAACGAACGCGCCAACGTTCGACGACGTCTCGGCGAAAGACTCGGTTCCAAGGCTCCCAGCAAATCGCGCGGAGTCGGAACGGACCCGTGAGAAAAGCGTACCGTTCTTCGTCCGAATTCAGAATGAACTCGCGTTCCTCTCGGGGCGCCTCTCTGTGCTGAAGATCGAGAAATTCCTCGTTAGGAATCGTTTTAACCCCGAACGTTACCAGCTCGTATCCCTCGTCAAACCTTGGGACGACCGTCTCAAGGAGCGACGGGGCAAGAATATCGTCGCTATCGGCGATATACGCGAGCTCGCCGGACGCGACGTCGAGTCCCGCGTTTCGCGCCGCGGACTGTCCGCCGTTCTTCTGATGGATCGCGACGACTCGAGCGTCCCTCGCCGCGTATTCGTCGATCGTCTTCCCGCCGCCGTCCGTGCAGCCGTCGTCGACGAGGATTAGCTCGAAGTCCTTGAAACTCTGATTCAAGACGCTGTCGATAAACTCGCGCAGATAGCTTTCGCTATTATAAACCGGCGCTATGACGCTGACTTTGGGCATGACTCGTTTTCTCCTTGGCGGCGGGATTGGAATCCGTCCCCCTACTCTACGTTTCGATAGTATAAAACGTTTGGTCGTCTTTTCAAGCGCGTCGGACGTCTAACGCGTTGAAGAACCGGAAGTTCCTCTTAGGAGATCGCAAAGGAACGCCAACCTAAAGAAACGCGGCGTTTACAAGGTGGAAACGACGGCAAGCTCGCGCGTAATAAGAGAGGATTTGGCGGCGCGAGCCGTTTTGATCATTTATCAAAACGACTTCCCCCCGTTTGCGCCTTTTGAAGAGAGTCTACCCGATGAATAGCGAAGCGCGCTGCATAACGCAGGGCGCATTGTTGAGTGGAATGTTTGAAGAAACGGCGCTATATTCAAATCACAACTTTGAAGAAATGGTATCGCGAGCTTTTAGGAGATCAGATATGTTCAAAAGAAAAGCTTTTGAAAAACTAAAATATTGGAAAGAAAAAAAGGCTCCCAGATACTCGGCGCTTTTAGAAGGGGCAAGGCGTGTTGGAAAAACGACGATTGCCGAGGAATTCGCAAAACAGGAATACAGATCATATATAAAAGTTGATTTTGCCAACATAACGCGAGACGTCCTTGACGTCTTCGACGACATTGCGAATCTGGACGTCTTCTTTCTTAGATTGCAAACGGCAACGGGAGTAACGCTACATAAAAGGGAATCCGTCGTTATATTCGACGAGATTCAGCTTATGCCTAAAGCGCGCCAGGCAATTAAATACTTGGTTGCGGATGGAAGATACGACTATATTGAGACCGGGTCGCTGATTAGCATAAAAAAGAACGTCAAGGATATTCTTCTTCCCTCCGAGGAAATGAAAATACCGATATATCCGATGGATTATGAGGAATTCATGCAGGCTGTCGGAAATGACGCGTATGAAGTCCTAAGAGATTTGTATAAGCTTGGAAAGCCGGTTGGAAATTCGTTAAACAGAAAGCTGATGCGGGATTTTAGGATTTATATGGCGGTAGGCGGAATGCCGCAGGCTATAGAAGCTTATGTGGAAGGCGGGAATTTTACAGAAATCGATGAAGTAAAGAGAGAAATCATCACTCTATACAAAGACGATTTCTTCAAAATTGACGCCACAGGGTTGATTGGAAGAATGTATGACTCTGTTCCGACTCAGCTGGCGACGGACAAAAGAAGTTACGTTATATCGACAGCTACAGGCAAAAAGAAAATCGATAGGGATTTAGAACGCTTGCATGACTTGTTGGATTCAAAGACCGTATTGCCTTGTTACAATGTCCATAATCCCAGCGTCGCGTTGCCTCAAACAAGAGACGACGATACCTTTAAACTCTATTTAGCCGATACGGGACTGTTTACGACGATGATTTTCAAATCGTCGGGAAAGACGGATGAAAACGTCTATGCGAAACTACTAAGCGATTCTCTTCCTGCGGATTTGGGATATCTATATGAGAATGTTGTCGCCCAGATCATCGCCGGATCAAATATAGACCTTTATTATCATACATGGGAAAAAGAAAACAGTTCTCATTACTATGAAGTAGATTTTTTGCTCGCGTCGAAAACGAAAATTGTTTCGCTAGAAGTTAAGTCCTCCGGAATCGGCAAGCATAAATCGACAATAGAGTTTCAGAAGAAGTATTCTAAGCATGTGATAAAGGAAATACTGTTGTCTCAAAAAGATTTAGGCAACGTTGAAATGTTGAAATTATATCCCTTTTATATGACGCCTTTTATCATTGAAGACTTATAGTTTCTTGTAGATAGAAGGCGTTATTCGGAAGGTTTTGGACGCGCCCATATAGGGGCGCTTGGAGTTGTCAATAAACGCGCAATCCAAAAAATTAAAATCCTGAACAAGGACTTGCCTGTCGCATTTTTCACAGTGGAACGTCGCGAAACGAAGAAAAATACGACAGTCTCCACTAAGGAAGAATATTAGGGAATTGTGACTGAACATTTATTGACAATTCCAAACTTAAGAATAGACGGCTTCACATCGCGTGGAAAGATTCAGACGCCCCGGCCAAGAAACAGCCCATTGAACAGC
>CAMZHY010000245.1 GCA_947307005.1 uncultured Planctomycetaceae bacterium | reverse complement strand
CGCGTGAGGGTTGGCGAGCGCGGTCTGCGCAAGGTATTCGTCGACGCTCCCGCGCCCGCGAACGTACTTCGCTTCAAGTTCGATCGTCACGCGCGTTCCGCTGTCGACGGGAATCCAATCCAGCCCGAGTTCGGCGAGATACTTGCGCCCTTCTTCGTTCGCGGGGATCGACTCGCCCTTTCCGTCGCCGTTAAGAACTTCGGGCGTGTTCGTTTTCGCGTCGATGCGAATGATAAAACGCGTCGTCGGACGACGCGGCGACGTCTTGGAAATCGCCTCGAGCGGCTTGCCCGTCGTGAGAAGTCCGTACATTCCCGCCGCGCTAATCCCGATTCCCTGTTGACCGCGACTCATACGCAATCGATGAAACTTCGAACCGTAGAGCAATTTCCCGTAAATAAGCGGGATCTGCTTCGGCTCGATTCCCGGTCCGGCGTCTTGAACGCTCACGCGGAACCGATTTTCGGAAACGCGCTCGATTTTAACCCAAATCTCCGGGAGAATCCCCGCCTCTTCGCACGCGTCGAGCGAGTTGTCGACCGCCTCTTTGACCGTCGTCAGCAGCGCTTTGCGGGGATTGTCGAACCCCAGAAGATGACGGTTTTTCGCAAAAAACTCGCTAACGGAAATCTCTTTCTGAGACTTCGCCATCGACGCGGCGTCCGCGCGACGTCGACGCGCGGCAGGTTTCGGAGCCGCCCCCGTCGAGGTCTGGCTCTGTTTGACGGGCGGTTCCGGCGGAAGTTCCTCGGAAATCGGCGCGGAAGAAGGAGTCGTCTCGGCGCCTTGAGACGCGTCTGTCGAGGCGTCGGCGGAAGACAAGTCGACGCCCACCGGCGTTTCTTCGAAAGAAGACGGCGACGGGGATGCGGACGGCTGGTCGGTAGAAATCGGCGCGGGGAAAAATGACGTCGTCGCGTTGGACTCAGACTGTTCTTCAGGAGTCGATTCGACGGCTAAAGGTCGTTTTTCTTCTGAGACGGAAGGCGCGTAGTTAAAATCGTATATATCCAAAGGACGTCAACCTTTCAGAACGCGGTCAAGGAAGCGGCGAACGCGCCCTCGACCGCGAGGAGAAGAATCGTTTCAAGAGGCGGTTGGACGCGCGATTATTCGGCGAATTTCGCGTCATACCATTCGAGAATCGCCCGCGCAAACGCGTCGGGATTCTCAAGAGGCGGCAGGTGGCCCGCGTGGGGAATCGTCGCGCGGGTCGCGTCGGGAATCTTCGCGGCGATCGCGTCGAGCGTTTCGGGCGTCGAGAGCTTGTCATGCTCGCCGCCGATCACGAGCGCGGGGACCTCGATTTCGGGCAACACGTCCGCAGAATCGGCGCGTTTCGCCATGCCGCGCGAGCCGGCGGCGATCGCGTCGGGCGTCTGGCTAATCATCATCTCGCGCAGCGCGGAGACGACTTCAGGACGGCTTTTAAACGTCTCGGGCGAAAGCAAGTTCGGAATCATATTGTCGACGAAGCCCGGGATCTTCAAGACGTCGACCGTCGCGGCAAGTTCCATCCGATCGGCGGCTTTTTCAGGAGAGTCCGCCGCCGAGTTGGAATCGCAAAAGATCAGCCCGGCGAGTCGCTCCGGACGGCGACGCGCGAACGCAAGCGAAATATAACCGCCCATCGACAGCCCGCAGAAGAACAGTTTCTCGTCCTTGTTATGGCGCTGGCAGGAGAGGATCGCCGCGAGAATCGCCAGGTCGTCCGCGAATCGCCCCATCTTGACCCGCGGCAGTCCTGTGGAATTGTGTCCGTCCGCGCCGAGCTTCGTCTTGCCAAACCCGCGAAGATCGGGAACGACGCACGTAAATCGCGACGCCAGCCGCTCCGCGACGGGGATAAACAACCTCGAATCGAAGGGGAACCCGTGAGCGAAAAGAAGAATCGGCCCGGAACCTTCCACATGGACGTAATATTCCGTGTCGTCAACCAGAAATTTTTTCATTGGAACGCGTTCCATTGGGATCGCCTTCTATTTAAGTTTGTCGATAAAATTGCAAACGTCGCCGCAAATCCGACGTTTAACCCATTATAACGCGACGTCAAAACGCGTAACGTCGCATTTCAAAAAAATCGTCAAATTCTTGAAACGATTTCAGTCGTCGACCGCTCGCGTATTTAGCCCCTTTGGCGGGTGAGTTCTAGGAAAAAACGTCTCCGACGTCAAGCATAAAGGAGATTCTAAACGTCGTCTTGTGTAAAATAGACATAAAATTCGCCGTCGATATATTCCATAAAATTGCTGGACGATTAAAGAACCTCCGTTCTTGGTCGAAAACCTCATACAAGCGCGCGTTGGAGTTCGTTCCGCGCGCGCCTTCACGCAAGGAAACGTTATTCATGACCATGAAGAAAATTCACGCGCTTCAAGTCGTCGTCGCGCTGATTCTTGCCGCGAGTTTCAACGTCTCGTCCGCCGACGCGCAAATTAGTTTCGGCAAGATGCGCGACGCCGCTGAAAAGGGCGGCGCCGCGCCGTCCCTCAACGAAGACGGCGAAGAAGACGCGTTCGACGTTTCTCCCGATTCCAAGGACAAGAAGCCGTCCGCGTCCTCAAAGACAAACGTCAAGTCCGGCGCTAAATCGAGCGCGGCGGCGACCGACAAGAAAACGCCGACCAATAAGAAGACGGCGAAAGACAACGCCGACGACAACTCCGAAGCCAAGACAAACGCCGACGAATCAATCGCGCCGGACAATACGTCGTCGGCGCCGAAATCGGGGGCCGGCTCCGTTGCGAAACGACCGACCGCCAAAGGCTCGACCGCGACCAAATCCCCGACGACGTCGGGGGTCAAGGCTGTCGGCGAAAACGGACACGGTCCGATTCTTGGTCGCGCCGTTTCGCATAAGTATCGCGCGGGCATGATCTTTCAAGCGCAACCTGGCGGGACGTGCGTGAACGTTTTCGGATCGGCGCCGGTTCCAACGGAGTTTCCCGAACAGAAGGTGCGGACGCTCGAAGAAGAGTTTCCGAAATCGGCGCGCGTCGATTATCGCGATCTTAAAGAGGGGGGCGCGCGACAGCTTGTCTTCAAAATGCGCGAACTGCGCGGCGGAAACGGCGTCGAGGCGTCGGCGCTCTTTGAAGTCACGCGCTATCCTATTCTTCCCCCGACCGAACCGGAAATCTATCAGATTCCCTCTAAAATTCCGTCAGACGTCCGCCGCTATCTGCGCGACGGCAAATATATGCAGTCGAACGCCAAAACGGTGAAAACGCTCGCGAAAGAAACGACGGGCGAGTACGAAACCGCGTGGGATAAAATCGACGCGATTCTCCGATACGTCCGCGACAATATCCAGTACAAAGAAGTTTTCATCGAGAAACAGATGCGCGGCGCGCTCGACGCGCTCAAAACGCGCGAGGGCGACTGCGAAGACATGTCGGCGCTCTTTATCTCAATGTGCCGCGCGATCGACGTGCCGGCGCGACTCGTTCGCGTCCCGGGACACTGCTGGGCGGAGTTCTACCTCGTCGACAACGAAAAGCAGGGATTCTGGTTCCCCGCGCAAGTCGCCGGAACGGAGCCGTTAGGCTCGCTCCAGGACGACCGCGTCATTCTTCAGAAGGGCGACTCGTTCCGCATACCGGAAGAACCGAAAGAAGACCAGCTCTACGTGAAGGAACTCTTCATGGGCACGGTCAAAGACGGCGGTCCCGACCCGAAATATCAGTTCATCCAAGAGACCGACGGCAAATAACGTCCGCCTATGAAAAAACGCCGTTCCTTTGCGGGAAACGGCGGAACCGAACAGACCCGCGTGTCGCTGGGGAAGACCTCGCCGTCAATAGGGGGCGGCAAGGCGTCGACACGCGGGTCTTGTTTTGTTTTATCGTCGTCGCGAACGCGATTTCGTCAGCGACGGCTCGCGCTCGGCGCGGGCGTCGCCATGAGTTCGGCGTCGTTCTGGCTCTTGCGCGGCGTCACGATCTGCTGGGTGATGTTGTCGACAATCGTCGCGTTTCGGGCGACGTTGTTATAAAATTCGCCGGCGGCGGAGACTTCGCGCATCTTGCGCAGATTGGAGACGATCTGGTCGCGGACGTCGTCGAGAGTCACGTCGCGTTTCGGGATGATCTCCTGGCAGTAGAGAATCACGAAAGACGAGGCGTCGACCTGAATGACCTGCGAGAGCTCGCCCGGTTTGAGGGAGAACGCTTCGTCCTCGAGAAGAGGATAACCGCCGTTGTGAACGATCGGCGCGATGCGTCCGCGCATCTGCTTGCTTCCCGGCTCGATCGAATATTCGGACGCGAGTTCGCCAAAGACGTCTTCGAGCGTGCGATTTTCAGCCGCCGGCATGGAGCGCGCTTTCTGCCAGACCTCGCGAGCGCGCCGCTCGTCGTTGAGGACGATTCCGAGACACTGGACGCTCTCGCCGAAGTTCGCTTCAAAGCTCTTTTGAATATCTTCGTCGGTGATCTTCACCATGCCCTCGGAAAGCTTGCGGAGCGCGACGCCGGGCCAAACGATCGACTTGCGATAATATTCCTCGTTGCAGTTGTACTTTTCAAGTTCGCCGCGGACGTATTCTTTAATGTTCGGGGAGCCGTCCGCAAGAGGAGTCGTCGTCTCGGCGGCGTGAATCCAGACGTCGGTCGCGACGTCTTGGTCGGTCACTTCAATTCCGACCTTCTTGCATTCCTGACGAATCAGCGCAATGGAGATCATCGCGCTAAGATCCTGCTCGGCGTAAAGTTTCAGACACATTTCGACGACCGCGTCGAGGTAGATCGGCTTGCCGTCGATCGTCGCGGCGACGTTCGGGTACTGCTTGCTCAACTCGGGATCGGCGATCACGTTGACGACGTTCGCCTCGCGTCCGAGCTTCGCGAAGAGTTCGTTCGCGGCGCCCTTGAGCTTCGCGGCGCTCGCTTGAACCTGAAGACGATCCTTGATCTGCGCGATCTGATCCTCGGGCACGACCGAATCATACTGATGTTCGCAGTAGAAGAACACGAACTGCTCTTGGGGGCCGTAAGGGCCGATAATTTCGGAAACTTCGCCTTCGTCGAGCGCAAAGAGAATCGATTCAAGCTCCGTATCGGCGAGCGTCCCGTGGAAAATCGGCTGCATGCGTCCCTTGTTGGAGGCGGTGAGCGCGTCGAGGGATTCTTCCTTCGCGACGGTTCCGAAATCCTCGCCGCCGTCGACGACGCGGGCGCGGAGTTCTTCCGCTTTTTCGCGCGTCGCGGAAACGATCATCAGGAGTCCGACGGAGGGTCCGTAGGATTTAAGATACGCGGCTTCAAGCTCTTCGTCGGTGAGTTTAATGTCGTCCTTGACGAGCTCTTGGAGCGCGAGGCGCGGCCAGACGACCTCTTCCGCATACTCCTGATACCCCATCGAGGAATCTTTCTCGACGACCTCGAGGTACTGACTGCGGGTCAGACGGAACGATTTCGCAAGGCGTTCGATCTCCGCGTCGACGTCGGAACGCGTCACGGCGATCCCCTGACGCTTGCATTCGGCAAGAACGAGCGCGCGGTTAAGAATCCGCGAAAGCACGTCCTGCCCGTGCGCTTTGAGCGATTCCGCCTTAAGTTGCGCGAGCGTGATCTGCTCGCCGTTCACTTCCGCGACGATTTCCGGATAGAGGCGCGTCGCGTCCTGCCGGATCGGGTTGTCCCCCGCGACGTTCTTCGCGACGCGGTCCGCGGACGCGCGTACTCCAGACTGACCGTTCGCGCCAAACGCCGACGCGACGCCGAGTCCCGCGACGACCGCCGCGACGAAAAGCCCCGTCCATGCCTTGTTCAATCGATTCATTTCCCTTCCCCATTGCAAATGACGTCGCAAACGCCCAAACACGCGGCTCGATAACGTCTGCGTTGACTTGACGACTCTGCGAACAATAGCCCGCAAAAGCCCCGTACGATCCGGGACTCTAGCAAAACTTCGTCTCACGCGTCAAGATTGATTTGTCTTATGGGCGATTATTGTCGCCCGTCCGTCGCGCGTTCCTATTCTCGTTTCCTCGACCTTCTGACGGCAATAAAACAAGAACGCCCTAGAAACCTGCTCTTGGAGGACGTTTCTCTCCCAGAC
>CAMZHY010000244.1 GCA_947307005.1 uncultured Planctomycetaceae bacterium | reverse complement strand
AAAACGCTCGGTACGACGTGCGCGTCAAAGCGGTCGGCGACGGCGTCGACTACAAGAGCGTCTACTCTGCGATCGTCTCCGCCCAGACGACCTCGACGTCTTCCGCCCTTTTCGACGACGCCGAGGATCTCTTCGATGAAATCGCGGAGGACGACTACAACCTCCTTGCCCGCGAAGTCGCGGGGGACGGTATTCGCCTCATGGCGCGTGATAACGCTTGAACGCGGACAGGAGAAAACTCAAGGTCCGCGCTCGTTGGCGCGAACGACTGATTCTATAGGATAAAAGGGTAAGCGGTCCGCCCTCGACGCTTTGCGAGACGTCGAGGGCGAACGCGAGGGAACTTTGGCCCGAACGAGCCTTTGCGTTTGTTCCGTTGACGGCGCCGCATGTTGAAAACGTAAGATTCGAAATTTAAGGAGACGCGCAACCATGAAAAAATCGATCGGCTACTGCGGACTGGACTGTGAAAAGTGCGACGCGTATCTCGCGACGATTAACGACGATCAGGCGCTGCGGGAAAAAACGGCGAAGCAGTGGGCGGAAATGTATAACTCGCCGATTCTGCCCGAACATATCAACTGCCTCGGCTGTCGCGCGGACGGGGTCAAGACCTACTACTGCGAAAGCCTCTGCGGAATTCGTCAATGCGCCCTGAAAAAGGGCGTCGAGACGTGCGGCGACTGTCCGGAACTGGAAACATGTCCGACCGTCGGCGAGATTATTTCCAACGTTCCGGAGGTCTTGGAAAATTTAAAAGGGACAAATCGCGCGGACGAATAATCGCCGGTTCCAAAAGAGAATCGCCATGGCGTTGATATACGACGACTTTGCGAAATGGCTCGACGGCGTTCTTGAAAAGGAGATTCCCGACGGCGTCGTCGCGCTGAGTTTCAATATCTACGAGGACGGAAGGCGGCGATGGTCGGTAGAAGTCGTTGGAACGTCGTCCTTTGATAAAGACGGCGAAGACTGGGCTTGCGACGAGGCGACGGATTTTGAAACGCGAGACGCTCCGTATTCATGGGAAGAGAAAACGAATTGGAAGAACGTCGCGTCGGAAGTCGCGGAAGCGGTTCAAAAGTATCTCGAAGGCGGACGTTGCTCCGATAAACTCAAGACGCTGCGCGGCGTCGCGACGGGCTTTGTCGACGGCGATTTGAATCTGCTTTACGTGAAGGAATAATTACATATTGGCGCGTACAAAGGAAGGAACCGTATGACGAACTACCGGATCGTCGATAAGGAAACGTATTATCGAAAGGGCGTTTTTCGCCATTTTTCCGAAGACTGCAAATGCTCGGTCTCGATGACGGCGCGAGTCGACGCGACCGATCTCGCGGCGTATTCCAAGGAGAAGGGGTCCAAGTTCTACGTCAATTTCCTGTATCTCCTCTCGAAGACGCTCAACTCCCGAGACGACTATAAAATGGGCTATCTTTGGCAGACCGACGAGCTGATCTGCTACGACGTCATCAACCCGACGCAGTACGTCTTTCACGACGACACGGAAACGTGTTCGCCCGTCTACACGGCCTACGCCGAGGACTACGACGTCTTTTACGCCGGCGCCCTGAACGACCTCGAAACGGCGAAGAAAACGCGAGAATACGGTCTCGACATGGCGAACCATCCCAATTGGTTTGACGCGTCGTATATCTCTTGGCTCTCCTACGATTCGCTGAACATTGAACTCCCCGACGGATATCTGTTCTTCCCGCCGATCGTCAACTGGGGAAAGTATCGGGAGGAAAACGGCAGACTCCTCATGCCGGTCAGCGTCCGCCTGAATCACGCGATCGCCGACGGGTATCTGGTCGCGAACGTTTTTCGTCTGCTTCAGAAGGAAATCGAATCGTTTGTTAGAAGATAATCGGCGTCTGGGGAGATAACGAATGGAGTTGGAAACGGAAAGGTTGACGCTTCGCCCGTGGCGCGAATCGGAAGCGGAAGACTTGTTTCGATATGCGAGCAGCCCCGACGTCGGACCGCCGGCGGGCTGGAACGCCCTCGCGAGCGTCGAGGAGAGTCGAGACGTCATTAAGAACTATTTTTCCGGCCCGGAAACATACGCGGTCGTCCTGAAAGAAACGGGCCGCCCGATAGGGAGCGTCGGGCTGATGATCGGCAAGGACAGCCATTTGAATCTCTCCGATACGGAGGCCGAGATCGGCTACTGGATCGGCGTCCCCTTCTGGGGTCGAGGGCTTATCCCCGAGGCGGTCAAGGAACTAACGAGGCGCGGTTTCGAAGATTTGAATCTCGAAAGGATATGGGCGGGCTACTTCGACGGGAACGTCAGATCAAAGCGGGTTCTGGAAAAACGCGGCTTTAAATATCGTTATACGATGAATAACGTTCCTTGCTTCATTGAAGGGGATTTGCGGACGGAGCATATCGTTTGCATTTCCAAAGACGAACAGCTTATCGCTAGGCAAGCGCGCGAGTTGACGAATCATGTTTGAAGAATACCTGGAAGAAACGAAATACGTGGATTTTAACAATCCCGAAGTGAAAAGGTTCGCCGACAAGTTAAAAAGCGAGTCTGACGACGAATTGAGTCTAATTAGGTCCGCGTATTCTTTTGTAAGAGACGCCATACGCCACTCGTGGGACGTTCAGGATAGGCGGGTGACGATATCCGCAAGCGACGTTTTGAGAGAGGGCGTCGGCGTTTGCCAAGCGAAGTCCATTCTTTTGGCGGCGCTCCTTCGCGCAAACGGAATCCCCGCCGGGTTTAGCTATCAACGTTTAAGATTGGGCGACGCGCCGGACGCCGGGTATTGCCTCCACGCTCTGAATACCGTATACGTTTCCTCGCTCGGTCGATGGATCCGGCTGGACGCGAGAGGAAACAAGGAGGGGATCGACGCGGAGTTTTCTATCGACGAGGAAAAGCTCGCCTTTCATATCGCTTCGGAGGGGGAGATCGATTATCGCGACAACCGTCCGCGTCCCGACGCGGTGTTCATGAGAGTCTTGGAAGAAAGCGACGACGCGTTGGAGATGTGCGAAAGTCGTCTGCCGGACGCGATCTCCGACGCCGCGGTTGACGGGGGCGATTGACTTATGGATATTGCTCAAGTAGCATGGCAAACCAAAGGGGTGGAAACAATGATGAAGATCAACGCTTTTAACAAGTTTACGCTTCAAAAATGAAGCGTTTTACTCAAACGCCTTTATTCAATAAAGTCCAATTATATGGTCGCTATCGAAAACGAGAGAATTAGAAATGAAAATGCAGAGAGGACTTATCTTGCTGTTCATAGGAATTCTGGCTGTTTCGGGAATACAGCCGGTTCCGGCGCAGACGGCGGATACATATGAGTGGGAATCCGGTACAATTTACGACGTTGGAACGGAGAAAACCGAAATTGTACTGCTGAAAGGCGCAAGTTGCGGAAAAGCAGTCAGTCTGCTGGATGCGGGGGATTCCGTCACGCTGAAAGTCAACGTGGGGTCGGCAGGCGCATATACGCTCAGTCTCCGCTACAGTCAGCCCTATGACGAAAACGGTAAAATCCAAAACATTCTTGTCAACGGAAAGCGGAACGGAACGGTCAACTTCGGGTATACAGATTCCGGCAAATTTGATACTGCGGCAGTTATCGCAAATCTGACTGCCGGTGAAAACAGCGTCACGGTGGAGTCGTCATGGGGCTGGACCTATCTTGATACGCTGACAATCACTCCGTGGAAAGGCGGAACCGTGTCATCCGACGCCAAGCTCTCAAATCCGAATGCAACACAGAAAACACAGTCTCTTTATGCTTTTCTTTGCGATACCTACGGCAAAAAGGCGCTTGCTGGTCAGCAGGAATCCACATGGAAGGGCAGCGAGAACTATGAATTCAATATCATTCAGAATGCAAGCGGCAGATTGCCTGTCATCCGCGGACTTGACTATATGGGCGAGGATTTTTCAGGCTGCAACCGCCGCGCCAAGGCTTGGGCTGCAAAGGGCGGCGTCGTCACGATCTGCTGGCACTGCGGCGATGATTTCAAAGGGAGCCATAGGGAATCCTTGGCGGCAGAGCCGAACTGGTCGAAGCTTCTGACGCCTGGCACAAGCGAGTATAACGCGCTCATAGCCGGCATGGACAAGGGCGCCGCTGCGCTCAAGGAATTGCAGGAAGCGGACGTCCCCGTCATCTGGCGCCCGTTCCATGAATTTGACGGCGCATGGTTCTGGTGGGGTAAGGGCGGCGCAGAGAACTTCAAAAAGCTCTGGCGGTTCATGTACGACCGCTATACAAATGAATGGGGACTGAACAATCTGATCTGGACCCTCGGCTATTCCGGCGATGTGAAGGCGGGCTGGTATCCGGGGGATGAATATGTTGACGTGATCGGCGCGGATACCTATGTCAATCATACCGATTCACTGGTAAGTATGTATCAGCGTGCGGCAAGCGTATCAAACAAGCCGGTCTGTCTGCATGAAAACGGTCCGATTCCCGATCCGGAGAAAATGAAAGCGGACGGGGCAAAATGGCTGTGGTTTATGACATGGCATACTTCTTTTATCGACGGTAATGCAATCAACACCGCAAATTATCTGAAACAGGTTTACAACAGTGATTATGTACTGACGCTGGATGAGATCCCCGATGTATACAGCTACGGCGTCGCCGCGCCCGACCTGCGGCGGAGCGAAGAGGAAACCGACGATTCTCCGGTTCTGAGCGGGGACGTCAATGCGGACGGCGAGATTGACGCGGCGGACGTAAGGCTGCTGCAACAGTTTCTGCCGACGTCCACTGAGCAGACCGAAGCGCAGGCTGCCCGCGCTGATTTTAACGGCGACAGCAAAATCAACGCGGTCGATCTCTCGCTGCTGAAACAGCAGTTTGTCAATCTGCCCGCAGCGGGCGAACCGATCACAGATAATCCGTAAGAAAATGAAACCGTGAAACAAGACTCAAAATTTTCGTCGGAAGGAGTATGAACGCCTAACCTTCGCCACAATGAATGAGCATGCCTCCAACGGGTTCAATTTCATCGGCGAGAAATGAGGACGTCGGACGGCGCGTAAGCTTCGCGGCGAATACGGGGAAACCAATTCATGGATATTACGCAAACCTTTTACGACAGTCTGGCGTCGCAATACGACAAGCTGTTTCAGGACTGGCGGGCCGCGACGCGCGAGCAGGCGGCGATCTTAAACAAACTCTTTAACGCGTTTGGCGTCGATCAGACCGCGCGTATTCTCGACTGCGCGTGCGGGATCGGAACGCAGGCTATCGGGCTGGCGGCGCTCGGATACGACGTAACGGGCTCCGATATCAGCGAAGCGGAGTTAGTCGAAGCGAGGGCAAGGGCGAAGGAGAACGGCGTTAAGATACGCCTTGAGCGCGCCGATTTTCGCTTTTTATCGGACGTCTTCGCGGAACGGTTCGACGTCGTGATCGCGATGGACAACGCGCTGCCGCACATGCCGACGAGCGACGCGCTGGCGGCGGCGGTTCGGAGTCTCGTCGCCCAAACAAGGCCGGGCGGGCTTACCGTCGCCAGTATTCGCGATTATGACCGTTTGTTAGCGGAAAAACCGCCGTATTCGCCTCCTTACATTCATAAGACGGAGAAGGGGCGTCGCGTTTCTTTCCAAACTTGGGACTGGAACGACGATCATTATCGACTGATCCAATATATCGTCGACGACGAAGAAGCGCTGCAAATCAGTAAATTCGAATGCGAATACCGCGCCGTCCATCGAGAAGAACTGACGAATTTGCTCCTCTCAAACGGCTGCCGCGAGGTCGCGTGGAAGTTTCCCGAGGAAACGGGCTTCTATCAGCCCGTCGTCATCGCGAGAAAACAATAGCGCCAAACGCCGCCCGCGTTTTTAGACGCCGCGACGCCGTCGCTGCGCGTTTGAGGCAAAGCAAACGGCGGCGTGAAACATTTTCCTTGAAATCAGGATTCTTCCGTTGAGTTTTGTTGTCGTTTTGCTTTCCTTCCCATATAATCACCGCGTGTCAAAACCTTCGCGCGACGCGACGCCGTCTATGATGATTTCGTCCATCAAATCGCCGGCGACGCGCTCATTTTCAAAACCCGG
>CAMZHY010000243.1 GCA_947307005.1 uncultured Planctomycetaceae bacterium | reverse complement strand
CGAGCCCCGGCGCCGCCGCCTTGATCCCCTCGACGCACTCGCGAAAGAATCGCGTTCGATTCTCAAACGGTCCGCCGTATTTGCCGGGTCGGTCGTAGGCCGTGAGGAACTCGTGACCGAGATACCCGTGCGCGCACTTCACGTCGACGAAATCAAAACCCGCCTCAAGCGCAAGTTTTCCAGCTTCGATAAAATGCGCGACAATCTCTTCGACCTCGTCGTCGCGGAGGACGTTCGACGCGTCGCAGTGGAATTTCTTATCGAGGAGCGGGTGTTCGTACGCGGTGTGCGAATCGAGCCGCGAATCGTCGGGAGTCTTGACAAATCGACCGGAATGCGTGAGTTGCAACCCCATGTACGGGACGCCGTCGGCGCCGAAAAGATCGCGAATATGGGCGACCGTATCCTCGCGAAGCTTCACAATTTCCCCGAAAGTCTCGCGATTGAGCGACATTTGACGCCCGTTGGCCTTTGCCGACGCCATGACGGCGACCGCCTCGCAGCCGAAGAAAATCCCCGCGCCGCTTTCCGCGCTGCGGAGCCAGCGACGGCGCGTCAATTCGCTCGGCGCGCCGTTCGGCTGGCAGTCCCACCCTTCCATCGGCAGCAGCGCCCAGCGCGAGGGAATCGCGACGCTTTTGCCCGTAATCCGACTCGTATAGACGCAAGGTTTGCAAAACGCCGAATTCTTGCCGAATAGCGGCTCGTCGACGAGATCGAATTTCGCCCCGATTTCACGAAGATAGCCGCGAAATTCGGAAGCGCTCTTAAACGTCGCAATTTTTCTAAAATTGGTCATTCGGGTCTCTCTTCTTTCATATCTGCAGTCCGCTCAACGCGAAGCGGAACGGTCGTAAATTTTACCTTCGCGATAATCGCGCCAGACGTTCTCAAACCATTCGTCCGGCTCGGGAATCGGTTTCGCTTCGCGCCAAAAGGAACGCGTCGCAAGAGGACCGCCGTCGCCGGGGTTCGAATCGAGATAGGAATAAAATACGCGACGGCGAAAGGACGCGTCTTCAGGCCGCGCGCGCCAATTTGACGGAAAGACGTTGGAAATCGGCTCCCCGTCGGGATCGAGCGTTATCTGCGACCCGCGAGAGCCGACGCCCGAAATCGCGTTTTCGTAAATTGAATCAAGATAGACTTTGTGGGCAAGGCATAGCTGAAGATTGCGGAGCGTTTCGATTTCATCGCGACTCGCGGGCGCCGCGTCGTCAGGATTGAGCAAAACCGACTCGTTTCCACAATCGTAAAGCCGCGTCAACTGCGCGTTCGCGTCGTTCCTCGCGCGTTCGAGCGCCGCCGCGTCGCGCAGAATTCCACACGCGACGCTCATGCGCGTCTGAAACGCGTCGCGTTCCTCGCGCCAATCTATCCCGCGTTCAAGCGCGCGCCTCGCCGTCAGGCGCAACCGTGTAGTCTCGGCGTTCGCCATGATTGAAAACGCCTCGTCAATCTCTGGCGCGGCCGCGTCGCTTCCAGCGTCGTGCGCGATTCTTTCCGCAGCGCGAAAAGCCCCGACCTGTCCCGCGTTGAGAGCCGAGCCGCCTGGGCGCGCGACCCCATGCGTTCCCGCGACTTCGCCAATCGGATAAAGTCCCTCGACGTTGAGAGAGCGCCAGTCGACGTCGACCGCCAGCCCGCCGTTGTTATGCTGCGCGCAGACGGCGATTTCAAGCGGTTCGCGCGACAACTCGACGCCCCAATCGCGATAAAGCTCGACCGCGCCGGGATTCATACGCATGAGCCGCTCAAAGGGCGTCGGCGCCTCGGCGCCGGATTTGACGAGATACTCCCGCGCTTCGGGAGGCAGAGCGTCGATCGCATACCCGACGGGGTTGGCGCGAAAGTCGAGGAAAACGCGACGTCCGCGAATCGTCGTTTCGTGGAAGACGCAAAGGTCGATCAGCGACGAACCGCCAATCTTTCGCGCGTCGAAGGGCCATTGATAGCCTTTGAGAAAGACGCGTTCAAGCGCCTTGACGGGCGACGCGAAATATTCCGTTAGAAACTCGCGCGCGTCCGACTCGCCGTCCGCCGCCGTCGAAACAAAACGAGGAACGACCTGCATAAACGAGCCGGAAACGTTCCAACGAAATTCCTTCGGAGTCGCAACCTCGCTTTTCTTCGGGAACGTCCGTCCTTCAAGCGCCGTAAAAGACGCAAGCCCAAACTGACACTCCGGCGCCCCCTTCGCCAGCGCGCCGATTTCAAGCGCCAGTCCAATCGCGCCCGTATGAACCTCCGGATATACGCTCCTTTTATAAAGTCCGCCGGGACCGCCGACGGCGAAGACGATATTCTCCGCGCGATAAACTTCATATTCAAGCGTCTTCCGATTGACGCAAACGACGCCGAGAATCTTTCTTTGCGGGACGTCTTTCGACGCGTTTTCTCCGGGAACGCTAAGAAGTCGCACGGCGACGCGGTCTTCTAAAACGGGAATTTCGCGACGTTTAACTTCGCGAATTAAGGCGCGGCACATCTCGCGCGACGTGTAGGGACCGCAACTGGTCGCGCGGCGCGCAGGATCGTGGTCGGTGCGGTATCCGGCGTACTGTCCGTAAGCGTCGCGAGGAAAGGGAACGCCGAGATCGACGAGATGAAAAAACGCGCGCGTTGCGGTCGCCGCCTCCGCTAACGCAAGATCGCCGTCGGCGCCCCCGGCGAGAAGATACGACTCGGCGACCGCTCGGGGCGAATCGGGCGTCGCTCCGCAGAGGCTCGGCTTATAATACGTTTGTTTGTCGCTCCCGGCGTTAATCGAGGTTCCTTGGTCAAGCCCCTCGGTAAGCAGCGCGACGCTTTCGACGCCCTCCGCGCGCAATCGAACAGCCGCCGCGAGCCCCGCCGCGCCGCTTCCTAAAACAAGCGTATGATACGAGTAAAACTTCATTTCAGACCTTGCCCGCGTCTATAATCGTCCGATATCCATGCCGCCGCCGACGTCGATCGACAGTCCGGTCGAATACGGCAAATCGCCGCGTAAAAGCATCGCGACCGCCTTCCCTACGTCCTCGGGCGTTCCCCATCGCGGCTGGAGCGTCAGGCCTTCGGCGATAAGCTTGTCGTACTTCTCCGTCACGGCGGCGGTCATGTCGCTCTTGATAATACCGGGTCGCACCTCAAAGACGGGAATCCCAAACTCGGCGAGCCGAACTGCCCAAAGTCGCGTCGCCATCGCGACGCCCGCTTTGGATAGACAGTATTCCCCGCGACTTACGCTCGCAACGGTTGCGGAAACGCTGCATATGTTGACAATCGCGGCGTTAAACGACGGATCGACGCTCTTGCGCTCGACCATGTGTCGCGCGACAAGCTGCGTGAGGAAATACGGTCCTTTGAGGTTGACGTCCATCACAAGATCATAACTGTCTTCCGTCGCCTCGAGAATATCGGCGCGAACGGGGGGCGCGATCCCCGCGTTATTTACGAGCGCGTTGATTTCGCCAAACGTCTCAAGCGCTTCGTCAACGAGGTTGCTGCGATCTAAACTATTCGACACGTCGCACTGGATATAACGCGCGCGAATCCCGTATTCGCGCTCAAGTCGCGCGCAACGCTCTCGCATCGCCGCGACGGGCTTGCGCCCGCAGAACGCGACGTTCCATGACTCCAACGCCAACGCTTCGACAATTCCCGCGCCGATCCCGCGACCGCCGCCCGTGACAAGAACGTTTTTCATCATTCAACCCCTCTCTCGATTGGAACGACGTTAAGACCACCAACCTCGTCCCGTTTCCTTAAATCATAGACGCGAACGTCCCTTTTGCAAGAAAACGGCGAACTTTTCAACAACTTTTTGCGCAAGGTCGAGAAATAAACAAAAAGACTCCCGTCCGTAGCCGTCAACGCGACCAAAGAACGAGAGTCTTCGCTAGAAAAGTTCGTCGCGCGTCAAGCGCGTTCTTCCTCTTGATCTCTTCGTACGGCGCGACGAGTATAGAATACAAGCCATATGAAAGCTGTAAGGCAAACGCAAGCGCCGATAAAAAGAAGTCCGTTGCGTCGACGTTCCAATATTTTCACATGAGGGTCGACAAATTCCGTCAGAGAACTGAGTCCGAAGGTCTCCTTGTAATACTCTCGAAACTCTTCCTCAGACTCGAAAGTCTGCGTGGGCGCGTCGTCGTCGCCCCAGATATGAACTCGAATTTGCGGTCGACCGCTTTCTTCCGCTTCGTCCGGCCAAATCTCTTCATGAACCACCATCTGCGGAACAAAGTGAAATTCGTCGAAATCGTTGGACGGAACATTGATAGAGACGCCGCGAATCGCAATCTTCGTCAACGAACTGCGAACGCCGCCGCTGTGTTCGCGGTACTCGGCGGTCGTTGGAAGCCATATGCCGCGAGGAAATTCCTTGAAAGCGCTGGCGGAATACTCGCTGATAACCTTAACTTCCGGATCGCGATTGAGCGTCACGTTAAGTTGGTATCCGGCGACGGCAAAATTCTTTGAGACGTTCAACGAAATGTAGAGCGCCCAAGATTTAAAAATCTCGCTCATCGGACCTTCGACGGAGTCGGCGCGAATTTCAAGTTGCACAAGGTCGTCGCCCCGCTCGCCTCGAAAGCGTTTTACTACGCGCGCGTTGTATTTCGTAATCAATTCTGAAAGGGAAACGAGTTCCGTTTCGGTCGGAATCGAAAAATAACGCGGAATCGGACAGGAAAACCAAAAGCGCCAGTGTTTGTTGAGATTAGAAATCACGGCGCGAAAACCGCCCCGTCGCAAACTTTCGTAATCTTCAAGGTTAAATTCGGAAAGCGGCCAGACGTCTGTAGGCGCGGCAATCTCGCGCGTCTTTTTTCCGTCGTAATAGCAGACGGAAATCACGTCCGCCGAAAGTCGGGGGGAATCTCGATTCAACGGATCGCTCAGAACGCTCGTCAGTCGCGATTCAACAACCTTCGCCTTTCCTCCAACCATCTCCCAAGAGCAGAAGTCGTAACTGTTTGATTCGGATCGAGATTGCGATTCACGACGAAAATCGATGCGCATTGCGTTCACGTCGTTCCACTGCGCCTCGTAACGTTCGGCAATCTCTTCGATTGTCAGCTCTCCCGCAACCGCGGCGAAACCGCTTGCCATCAACCAAAGCGACGTTAACAACGCCAACATGCGCAAATTAATATTCATCGTTACCCCCTAGCCGTCTCGCAGCCATACTATCAAAACAAACGCGCGACTGAACGTCATGACTGCGACGCGAACTATTTCTGATTCTCGAAAGGAACGCCGACGAATGATAGCGATTAATTACCCCCAAGTAAAGATCGGCTTTTAACGCATAGCTTCAACGCCGGTCGAAGACGACTCCGGAAATCGCGTCCAACTTGTCGATCTTCACATCGCGTAACCCTTTGTCAATAGCAATAAATTCCTACGCTCTCGCTAGACCTTGATGGCGATGAAAAAAGAGGTAAAATAATTGGGAAACGCGCGGTTTTCATGTCTCAATGAGACGGCAAGCGCCGTCCTATTTCCCTTGAGGATTGCGCTAGACATTCGGATACGAGAAAATGAACGCGTATGACGGCGTTTACAACAGAAGGGTAAAGCGAATTATCGGGCTTGTCGTCGCTCTTCCCTTTTTGACGGTCGCTCTTCCTTTGTACTTGGCTATAGCGCTCGCTATCGTCATTGACGACGGATTCCCTGTATTCTATCGACCGTACAGAGGCGGGTATCGCGGAAAGAAGTTCCGAATCCTTAAATTCCGGACCATGGTTAGGAACGCCGACCAAATCGGCGGCGGAACGACGGGATATCGCGATCCCCGGATTACGCGGGTTGGGGCTTTTTTGCGAAAAACGAAGCTTGACGAAACGGCAAACCTCGTCAATATCCTCCTCGGAACAATGAGTTTCGTTGGACCGCGCCCCGAATTGTTGCAGTATACGGATAAATACGAGGGCGAGGAAAAGGCGATTCTCGAAGTCAGACCCGGCGTCACGGACTTCAGTTCGCTCAAATTCATCAATCTCGACGAACGCGTCGGCGATAAAAATCCCGATGAAGTTTATGAAACGGCAATTCTAAAGGAAAAAAATAAACTCAGGATCAAATACGCGAAGTCTGTTAATTTTA
>CAMZHY010000242.1 GCA_947307005.1 uncultured Planctomycetaceae bacterium | reverse complement strand
GCGCGGCTTTAACGAGTTCTTCGCCCGTCTTGTCCCCGAGTTCCTTTTGAACTTCCTCGGACGACTTCTGGGCGACGTCCGCAAACGGGAGAACCGTTGTATTATTCTCGATTTTTCTAACCATTTTGGGCTGCTGAGGAAAATTCTCGACGGTATTTTGCCCCGCGCCGGACGGCGTCGATTTTCCGACGGCGCGAGCGGTTCCAATCCCGACGACGACGGCGACGGCGGCGATTAGAATCAAGATCGTTAGCGTCAGTGAGACGGCGGACGTCATGAACGGTATTCTCCACTTTTTTCTTTTTACTTGATTCATTGGACGCTCCATTTATTTTTTGTCTGTCAATCGGAGTCGGAAGGAAATGACCGCGAGGTCGCGAATTTAGCGTTCGCAACGCGCGTCAAATCGCCGTAACGATTATAACGGTTTATAGGTTGCGACGCAAGCGCAAGGACGGCGTCGATCGTTCGGATCGGGCGCGAGCGTCGGTAATTTGTGGATTTAGGGAAGATCGGTCTTGTCGGGCCGGGGCGTAAGCGCTAGAATGTCGGCGTAGTTTGATTCTGTCAATCGCGCGCAGGTTTTCTCCGACGCGCTTATTTGCGAGGCGTGAATATGGCTTCCTCCATCGGAAAGCGAATTAGGGAATTACGAACGACGTTAAAGCTCACTCAGGACCAGTTTGGCAACAAAATCGGCGTTAAAAACGGCGTCGTTTCCGCATGGGAAAAAGGCGCGGCGCCCGTCCCGGAGGGACGGATTCGCATCATCCGCGACGAATACAACGCCAACATGGAATGGATTTTAAAGGGCGAGGGCGAAATGTTCCAGGAGAATACGGACGACCCGAACGCGCGACGCGACGCCGCGCTCGAATACGCGCTTTCCATTCTCCGGAAGCTTCCCGACGAAACCCGAAGCGACGCCGTCGAGTTCGTTCGCGAACTCGTCCGTCGCTGCGACGCCGAACGCGCGGCGGCGACCAAAGCGGCCGCTTCCAAGGCGCCGCAAACTCCGGCGCCCGAGCCCGTCACGCTCATCGCTTCCGCCGAAGACGATTTTGACGACGACGACGGCGAAGACGACGAAGAGTTCGATCTTGAAGACGACTACTTTGACGACTGAGACGACCGCGGCGTTTTCGCATTTCTCCGACGAGAACTCGTCGCGTCTCCCCTCATAGAGTCTCGAGAACGGGGCGCGGGGAAATTTTTTTCAAAAAAAAGAGAAAAACGCCCTCTTCGGGCGTTTGCCGTCGGCGTTTGCGCGTTCGCAAACTCCGACGGCGACCGGGTTTCGGAAAGATCGGCGCGACGGGTCTGATTTCTACGGCGACTACAGTCCCGCGAGCATGAGTTTCACGGCGACGTCTTCAGGCAGCTGATCCGCGATTTCCGGCTTTTCAAGAGCAAATCTGATTTCGTCGAGAAGTCCGCTTGGAAGTCGACGGATTTCATCGACGCTCGAATCTCTCGTCACGCTGATAATAAGGTCGAGGACAGAATTGTGCGAGGCGAGGTTTTCCGTCAAACGTTCGCACGTTTCGTCTAGTTTCTTTAAGCGGCTCGCTATTTCCAGACGGATATTCGCGCGTCGGCAAAACTCTTCGAGCAACGTTTTTGTTTCTTCGGTTCGAACCTTGATTTTTGTCGGATAGACGCCCTCTTGCAACAGGTAATTAACGAAATCGCTCAGCATGACGTTCGGATCGTACATAGGAACGTTCGAGGCGGACGAAGCGGGATTTCTTTTCTTGTCGCCTCCGACGAGAAAAAGGAACGTCGGCATATACGGCGGGTTGTCGGGATCGGTTTGATCCTCGACCAAAGCGTCGGGCAACCGCCTTGCTTCGCACTCGTAAACGCCCTTCTGTTTCATCTGCTTTAACCGCGCGATAGCGTCGTCGTCAAAACGAGTCGGAGGGGTCGCGAACAGGTCTTGATAAGGAGGAAGCGCGACGCGTTTCGATTGGAGTCGACCGTCGACGACGCTAAAGAGCGGAATCGTCGTTTCGCCTTCCGTCGCCGCGTTTTGAACGCCGTCTAGCGCGTACGACTCTCCGTCGACGCCGAGGTCGATGGGAATTAAACCGAGTTCGTCTTTACCGCGAGTCCCCTTCTTATCGATAACTTCCGCGATTTTAACGAGAACCGACAGGGCGGTCTCGATCGTCTTCCAATCCTTTTCCTCCCTTGGGAAAGACAAAAGACGGCAAGGCGAGACGCGGAGAAAAGTAGGAAGCGGAGAGCGGAACGGAGCGCCGTAGGTCTTGCAATACGACCTGATTTCGTCTACTTCTTCCGGCGGCAGCTCGTCCTTTTCTTCGAGACAACACTGGACGGAGTCTTGCAAAAACGGCGCGTCGGAATCCATCTCGAAACCGTCCTTGATTCTCCGAAGCGACGACAACGCGAGCGCGCCGGGATAAACCGCCAAAGCGACGTGTTCGCCGCCGCTTCCCATGACAATGCAATATCCGACGTCTCCGTCGTCGAGTTCGACGGCGAACAACTCGTCCTCGCGCATTTTTTTCCAAATCTTTGACTTGCGAAACTGGTAGGCGAGATCGTAAAGGCGTTTTTTCATCATAGTCTTCAGTCGAACGTCTAAAAAAAATCAAAACTTTGGAATCTGTCTCGGACGCGAAAAACGAACGTCGCTTTCCGTCGTCAAGGGACCGACAAAAGGCCGTCTAGGTTTCATTTCCCTCAACGACGCGATCGCGATTATATCACGGCGTCTTGGAACGCGTCAATATTGTAGGGCGCGAACTTTTGACGTCGTAAAGAAAAACGCCGCGGCGCAAAACAGCGTCGCGGCGTTTTTTCAATTCTACGAACGAAGCCGTTACGGACGGATTAGACCCTCAGGAAGATGCGGCGACGGTAGAGCCAGAAGACGAAGCACCACGAGACGATCAGTCCGGCGACGACCGTCGCGATATCTTGGAACGCGCCGGTTTCAAGGAGAACTTCGGCGCCGCTTTCGTCGATAATCTTCCGCGACGTCGGCACGAAGCGCTCAATCGCGTCCGCAAAGAAGAAGTCGCGCATGCTCGTGAAGACGATAATGCGCTTCGCGAGGAAGATCGTTATCGAGTTCATGCCGACGACCGCGAAGGGGAATCCGAGCCATCGGAGCGGGAAGACGTCGATCACAAGGTAGAAGAGCGCCAGCGCCAGCGCGGAATAGCCGCCGACAAAGCAGACGAAAGAACTGTTCCAGAGGTTCTTGTTGATCGGGAAGACGAGGTGCCACGCGAAGCCGATCGCGACGAGAACGACGCCGCCGAGAACGAGCGTAAAGAACTTTCGCCATTTCGAGCAGACGTTGTTTTCACGGCAGAGAACGCCGCCGAAAATCATGCCAAGGAGCGCGGTCACGATCGCGGGCCAAGTCGACGCAAGTCCTTCCGGGTCGCGAAGATCGCGATAGAGCGCGGGGTCGTATTCCGTAATCTCCGTTCTTTCTTTCTCGTCGCCTTCGCCCTTAACCGAGTAGAGCTTGCCGGTCGCGAGATCGCGCTCGACGGAACGAGGCTGATGATACAGCTTGCCCGGGACCAGTTTACGGTCGAGATAGTTGACGAAGCACCCTTCGGGGAGCAGGTTGTGCGCGACGGTTCCGATTTCAGGATAGTCCGGATCGTCAAACCCCGGCAGGCTGTTGTTCTCAAAGAGAGGAACGAACTGGAACGGACGCTTCGTTTCGGCGGTTTTCGTTTCAGTCGCGGTCTCGCCGCCTTCGGTCGCGCCCTCTTCGCCGCCGGTCTCGGACGCCGTCCCGTTTTCAGCGACGGCTTGTTCTTCTTCCGTTAGACCGTACGGTTTCTGAACTTTGAACAGCTCCTTGGCGCGCTGCATATACGCGTCTTTCGAAAAGGCCTCCTTCGGCGCGACGTCGGGCGCGGGCACAAGCGCGACGACGAGCCAGTAAGAGACGAGGATAAGGGCGCTGAGGGTAAGAAGCGTCTTCGTGTGTTTCGAGAGCGCCATGTAAATGAACGCGGCGAACATCCACGCCAGCCCGATGTGCTGGAGCACGCCCATATAGCGAATGTGGGCGAAGTCGAAAGTCACCTTGTTTGAGTAGATAATTCCGAGAATAACGAGCGCGATTCCACGCCAGAGCGCTTTGAGAATCACCCGCCACATCGGGCGCCCGTTGGCGCGCTGCTTTCGGAACGAGAACGGAAACGAAACGCCCGCGAGGAAGAGGAAAAGCGGGAAAATCGTATCGTGATGAAGGACGCCGTTCCACTGAACGTGATCCATGTGCTTTGCGATCGTTTCGGGACTCGGACCGGGCCAACTCATGCGGAAAGATTTCGCGGCTTCGTAGGCGCCGTCGCCAAGGACGCGGAAATCTTCAAGGGTAAGATTGCAAATGTAAGTTATGAGCGTCGCCAGCCCGATAATGCAGAGCATGTTGATTCCGCGGAGCGCGTCGAGAGACGCGAGGCGTTTGGAGGCGCGGCGGCGAACCTCCTCTTGGATTGACGTCGAGTCGTTTTCTTCATACGACGGTTCGTCGTCATACGAACGACTCGGTTTGGACGCGATCTCCGATCGACGGTACGATTGGCGATCTAGCTCGCCGACGTATTCGTCGTAACGCGGATCGGAGTAGGTTGTCTGCGATCGATTGCGTTTCTTTTTGCTCATGGCGACCTCGAAAGTCGAGTTTGAAAGACTAGTCGATATTACAGGCGAAATTTCGCCATTTCTCCTAACGATTATAGATTGCAAATATTCTTGGCGTCAAGAAAAGGACGTCGTCAAAGAAAAATCTCTGGGAAAAGATGTGGCAAATGCAAATTACGCCTGTTATAATGCTTGCAATTGCAATATTCGGAGATCGTTTCGACGCGCGAAAGCGTCGACGGTCTTCTAGGAAGAATCACCCTTGAATTAGAAAGGCGCTTTCGATGTCAACCCATTCCGGGCGTTCCCTCGCGCTTTGCGCGACGCTCGTCGCGGCGTTTGCGCTCGCGACCTGCGCGCCGCTGTACGCTCAGCGCGCAAACGATCTCAAGTTTTCGCATAAGATGCCGGAGCAGACGAATCAGCTTCCTACCTCGCCGGATCGCGAGACGCTCCTCGCCGATTTCCTCAATCCCGCCGGCAAGGTTCGCACTGGAGCCTACTGGTACTGGCTTTCCGGCAACTCGTCGCGCGAAGGCGTGGCGAAAGACCTGATCGCCATGAAGTCCGTCGGAATCGACCGCGCTTACATCGGCGACATCGGTCAGGACGACGTTCCGACCGGTCCGGTTCGCTTCTTCTCCGACGAATGGTGGGAAATCGTCCATCAGGCGTTCAAAACGGGCTCTGAAATCGGAGTCGAAGTCGGTATTTTCAACTCGCCCGGATGGAGCCAGTCGGGCGGCCCTTGGGTCAAATACGACGCGGCGATGCGCTATCTCGTGAAGAGCGAAACGCTCGTTAAAGGTCCCGGCAAAGTCGAACTCAAACTCGCGAAACCGGAGTTCGGTCACGAAATCAAAGAAGAATATCAGGACGTCCAAGTCCTCGCGTATCCCGCGCCCGAAGGGTACGGTCAAAAAATCGTCGCCAACGCCAAAGGCGGCTACGACCTGAAGGCGAAAACGCCCGTCGCGATTGCGATTAAATCGGAAAAACCCTTTACGGCGCGCGGCGTCGTCGTCGAATTCCGCAACCAGCCGCTCGTCGCGACCGCGGAGCTTTTCGCCGTCGTCGACGGGAAAAAAGAAAAGCTAATCGCGTTCCCGATCAGCCGCTACAACGCCGCGCTCAACGTCGGCTTCATTCCTTACGCGCCCGTAACCGCGAGCTTCAACGCGACGGAAGCGTCCGAATTTGAACTCGTCGTAACGAGCGACCGCGACTCGGGAATTTCGTCCGTCACGCTCGAAGCGACCCCCGTCGTCAACCAGGTCTTCAACCAGACTCTCGCGAAGATGCACGAGACGCCCCACCCGCTCTGGAGCGAATACCAGTGGGCGCCCGCCGTCGAGCCCGCCCGATTCGATTCCGTCGGCGCTTACGATCCCGCGAAGGCGATCGATCTGACCGCGAACTTCAAAAACGGCGTCCTGACGTGGGACGTTCCGGAAGGAA
>CAMZHY010000241.1 GCA_947307005.1 uncultured Planctomycetaceae bacterium | reverse complement strand
AATCGCGTCGTCGCCATGCGCCCTCCTTTTAACGTCTACGCGTCGCCCTTCAAGTTGCAGAGTCGGACGTTATACCCTTCGGAAACGAGTCGTTCGAAGAGCGCGCGCTGCTCCTCTTCGTCGCCGCACTTCACGACGAGTTCAAAGACGCTCGGGATCGCGTCGGCGGCGCCGCCAAGGGACGGTTCCGAATTCGCCGACGCCCCGACGTCGTCCGTCTCGCCGTCGAGAAAGGGCGGCGGCTCGAAGCTGACGTCGAACGCGGAGAAATCGTAGTCTAAATCGGAGAGTTCGAGCGCGAGCGCGTCGTAATCCCAGCTTGACTTCTCGTGCAGTTTATTGTCGAGCAACCGATAGGCGCGAATCGCCTCGGGGCTCAAATCCTCCGCCGAAACGCAGGGGACCGTCGTCATCTTGAGCGACTTCGCCGCCTCGTACCGCGTATGACCGCAGACGATCACGCCGTCCCCGTCGACGACGAGCGGCTGACGAAAGCCGAAGCGGCGAATCGATTCCGCGACCGCCGCGACGGCGCCCGCGTTCTTTCGGGGATTGCCCAGATAAGGTTTTAGCGCCTCGAGAGGCCGTTCCGTTATAGGCGTCATTCAAGTCTTCCTTTCCAAAAATCGAAACTAGAGCGCGAGGGGAGTCGAAGTTATCTCGCCGCCGCCCTCGTCGAGCGGAACGAACCGTCCGAGGCGTCCGATCAGCCGCCGCGCCGCGTCGCACACGAGCGCAGACGCTTCGCGGAGATCGAACGTCGCCGAGATTCCCGCGACGCTCGCGCTCGTTACGCCGAGCGACGCGAGCCGTTCCGCGCCCCCGCCGCCGCGCGTCAGAATCCAGAGCGCCTGCTCGCAGACCGCCGCGACGATTCGAGGACGCCATTCCCCAGAGTCGTATCGCGCCGCATCCGAAAACTCAAAAGACGCGTCCAAGACGAGCGTGGCGTACGCGAGCGCCCGCGTTTTTTCAAGCGCCGTCGCGTCGCGCCAAGCGTCCGATCGGGGACGCGCCGCAAAATACGCGTCCGCCTGTTCGAGCGTCGGCGTTAAATCGTAAGCGTCGATCGTCGCCCCTTCCCCTCCTTCGCGCCGCGTCACGCCAAGACCTCCGCCGAACTCTTCAGTCCCGAGATGCGGCAGAGCGACTCCTTCGCGTTTTTGAACTCCGCCGTGTATTCCCCGAGCACGATCGCGCGGCGACCGTCCACGCCCGGCGCGGACGCGGGCTCCGTATGCAGCGCGCGCCCCGCGAGCGGAACGAGCGCGAACCCGCGAGTATCGCAGACCCAGACGTCGGAGTCTGGGATCGACGGCTCGACGACGACCTTCATCGTCGCGCCCCCCGCCGACGTCACAAACGAGTCGACGAACCGCCCCGCTTCCCGCGAATCCTGCGCGACCTGAACCTGCGATTCCATGAACGTCGAGATCACCTGCGCCTGACCCGCGCCGCAGATTATCGCGTCCGGAACGCCGCCCGCGTCCAGCACGTCCTGCGCCGCGCGGTTGAGCAGTCCCATCGTGAGCGCGGGCGCGCCCGTCTGAGGACGCGCGAGACCGCCGCTCTGCGTCCCGAAATAATAGAGCCCGCCCATCGCGCCCGGCTCCGACGCGGTCCGACGCGTCTTGACGCCGAAAACGAGCGCCGCGTTGATTCGCCGGACGATCGAATCGGTCGCGTATTCAAGCTGCGTCGCGATCGTATTCTCCATCCCCGCCTGACTCACCGCCTGCGCCGTTCCCGAAAGCGCGACGTCGCCGCGAAAGATCTGCGTGAAGTTCGACTCCGAGCGCGACTGCATGAAGAAGTCCTCGCCCGACGACGAACCCTCTTGCACGGGGCGCGAATCGAAGACGAGAACGCCCGCGTCCGGCGTGAGGAACTCGGCGTCGGACTCCGTAACGCGCGTCCCGACGATCGACGTCCCCGACGCGCTCGAAACGCGCATAACCCCGTGGTCGCCCAGCACGTGGAAAAGGTCGCCCGACTGCCAGCCCGACGCGTCCGCGACCGTAAAGGTCGCGGTCGAGCCGCTTTCCGACGACGCCGTGAAGCTCTTCGTCTTCGGCGCGTCGAGCCCTTCGAGCCAGAAATGCTCCGTCGCGGTCGCGCTTAGAACGTTGGAGCGTCCCGCCGCGTCGAATCCAGGCGCGCGCCGCGTCGGAAAGAGGCGAATTAGCCGCGGAGTCTGCGACGCCCGCCAAGAGAGAACGTCCGAAAGATCGATTCGCGCGTTCAAAAGATCGGTTGAAAACGCCATAGTCTTGTCTCCTTACGTAAAAACTCTGTCAAAGCCCGCGAAACGTCGCGGAAGACGGCGACGACTCCGTTCGCGGCGCGCAGCGGATCGCGTCTGCAAAATCGCCGCGCGCGAGCGCCGCCTGAAACCGCTCGCGGTCGGAATACGCGTCGCGTTCCGAGCCGGGGGACGCCGCGCCCCCTTGAGAACGGTTCAGCCAGTGCGGCGAGAGCGCGATTTCGTCGCGCAAAACTTCCTCGACGACCCGCGCGTCCTCCGCGACCGCGAGTCCGTCGTCGTTGAGTCGAAACATCGGCGCGAGCCGTTTGACGTCGCGGAGCGCGGTCTCGCAGCAGTCGAGTTTCCGCGCCGCGTCGACGAGCTGACTCTCGATCGCGCGCCGCGTCTCGCGCTCCTTGTATCGCGCGTTCTCCTCGCGCAGCGGCGCAAGCTCCGCCTCCAGCGCCGCCGCTTTGCTCTGCGACGCGCGCGTCTGCTCAGCGTAGCGTCGAAGCGTCGCCTGAACGTCGTCCCCAGACGCGCCGGTCCCCGACGTTCGCAAACGCTCAAGTTCCGCCGCCGTCGCCGCGCGGTCTCGCTCCGCCTTCGCAAGACGCTCCTCAAGTTCCTCGCTATGACGTCGACTCCGCTCCGCCTGACGGCTCGCCGCCTCGCAGCGTCGCGCAAGCGCGTCGCGCTCCTCGTCCGCAAGGCGCCAGACCGCGCCCCCCTTCTCGTCCCGGCGTTCGATAATCGCCGAATCCAACGCGCTCAAAAGTTCTTCGCGCGACCCGTATTCGTCAAACAACCCCATACGTCGTTTCTCCTCATTTCTTCGCTGATTCCGCAAACCCGACGTTCGCGGCGTTCCATTATCGAAAGCGCGCCGCGAGATATTCGCAAAAAGACCGAAACAAAAGGGCGCGAAGAATCGACGCCTTTTTGAGAATAACCGACGCGAACGCCGCGATAATCTCGCGAAACGGCGTCAAACGCCGAAAGGAGAGAGAGATGCGAAATGAATTGAGAATGAAAAGAGCGCGAATCGCGGCGACGGTCGTCGCGATCCTCTGCGCCGCGCCGCTGGCGTCGGCGGAATCCGCCGCGCGAGACGTCGCGTTTCGTCGCGCCGAAACGTTTGAGGACGCGCACGCCGCGTCGTGCCGCGTCTGCGTCGACGGCGCGCGAGGATCGGGCTTCTTCGTCGGCGCCGACGGAGCCGACGCTTACGTCGTGACGAACTGCCACGTCGTGACGACGAATCGCGTCGCGAAGCTCGACTTCTGGACGAACGGCAGGATGGAGTCGGTCTCGGGGCGCGTCGTATGGCGATATTTCGACGTCGAGACGCCCGGCGATTTCGCCGCGCTCGTCGTCGATTCCGGCGAACTTAAGGCGATCGACCCGCCCTTTCTCGCGCTCGGCGGCGCCGACGCGCGACCGTCCGTCGGCGCGCTGATCGTCTCGTGCGGCGCGCCCGACGGACGGTTTCCGCAGGCGTGGAAGGGGCGAATTCTCGAATATTACAACGACGCGACCGCCGTCTTTTCGCCGCCCCCCGTTCCGGGGCAGTCCGGCTCGCCGATCTGCGAGTTCGTCGACGGCGAGCTCTTCGTCACGGGAATCCTGACGTGGCTCGTCGGCGAAAAGGGTCAAGACGACTCGAAAGGGGGCGCGATCCCGATCATGAACCTCTATCGCGGTCTGAAGCGTCCGAACGCCCCCGTCGATTTCCGCGCCCCCAACGCGTCGGCGATCCCGCCCGGCGCGAAGGAATGCCGCGACGTCGCGGCGGACGGTTCGCGCCCTTACGGCGCGGCGTTAGTCAAAAGGTCGGAGGGGCGCGGAACTACGGGCCCCGCGCCTCGTTGGGCGCGGGCGTCTGGTTCAGATATGATTGCGGCGCAAAAGCGACAAGCAGTCTTAAACGACCAGCCGCCTCAAATCGGCGCGCAAACCCCTTCTTCGTCCGATTCGATCCCATTGTTCAACGATCCTGAAATCGAGCCGAGGATTGACAATAATTTTCGCAGTCGCGGATCGATTCGCGAGTTCGCGGACGGTTTGAAAATTTTTGAAGATTCGGACCGCCGATGGCGCGATCGCGGCAAAGAGAAGGAGCCGCGACAGGACGGCGAGACGGAATCGAACGACGCGAAGGCGAACTCGAAAATCAGCGAGAGACTGATCGACGGCGCGCTCGACGCGTTCTCTAAAAAGATAGAGAACAAACTCGATAAAGAGATCGATTCGCTGTCGCGCGAGTTCCGCAAAAGATGGAACGCCGTCAAGCGCGAGATTCTCGTCGGCGGCGGTCTCGCGCTCTTCGTCGCGATTCTCATCGCGGAAGCGCTCGTCGCGCTCGTTAAATCGTTCGGGAGACGTTGGAAAAAATCGCTGATCGTCGCGGGCCCGAAAACGTTCAACGCGATAATAAGGAGACTGAAATGACTAACGAAATCGCGCCCAAACTCGTCATGAAGCTAACGTCGGGCGCGCCTATTTACATTTTTACGATTCAGGCGCGACCGTCGGAATATGACGAAACGGAAACCGAACTAGGCGAACGGGCGCTCGAACCGGGGGCCGACGACCGTCCGCTGGCGCTTGAAAAGATCGAAGCGGCGCGAAACGCGGCGGTCGCGGCGCTCGATCTCGTCGGAGTCGAGATCGATTCGACGAGTTCCGTCTTGACGATTGACGCGCCGTCCGAAACGGCGAGACTCGTCTTGACGCCGACCGTTGAATCAACGTCAGAACTCGCGATAGAACAAGCGGAAACGGAAAACGAGAATCAAGAGCCTAGCGAAACGAAAGAAGAATAAGAGGTCGGCGCAATGGCGACGATTTATTTTACAAACACGACAAACAGCGGAACCGGTTCGCTCCGACAGGCGCTCCTCGACGCGCGGGACGGCGATGTGATCGAGCCCGATCCGACGGTTTTTAGTCCGGGCGAACTCGTCGTCGTCTCCGTTTCGGCGCCCTTCGAAGCGAACGCGGCGGCGACGTTGCGATCGGGCGCCGCGCGTCTGAGGCTGAAACGCTCCGCGCCAGGCGCCGCGACGCTCTTCAACGTCAACGCGGAATGTTCGAGTTTCACCGTCGAAGACGTCGAGTTCATCGGACGCGTGATCGCGTATTCGGCGAGCGCGATCTTCAAGCGTTGTTTCTTCGGCGGCGTCGCGGCCGTCGTCGATTTGGTCAGAGCTCCGAGGGGCGGCGGCGTCGCGTTGTACGACTGCGCGGTTACGGGCGCGCTCGGCGCCGGTCTTTCCGTCGTAACGTCGGCGACAATCGTCCGCTCGACGATCGCGGGCAACGCGGCGAATTGCGCGCTTCCTCCGGAGGCGACGATTGTCGACTCGATCGTCGATCCGATCTGTTCCGAGTCGGGCTTCGTCGCGCCGCCCCCCGACGTCGTCCCGAGCGATCAGGGCGCGCTTCCTTGGGAGGACTGGAACTTGCGCCTGCTGCCGACCTCGCGCTACGCGACCGGCGCGACGACGGCGGCGGGCGAGTACGACGTTCTCGGAAATCGGCGAGGACGCTTCGACGCCGCGACTTCGGCAATCGGCGCGTACGAGGTCGTCGTCGCGGACTATTACCAGGCGTCCGCGTCGTCGGGTTCCTTCAACGATCCCAACGACTGGACGACCGATCCGGGGAAAACGACGGCGCCCGAATCAACGACGTCGGGCGTCTTTTACGTCGACGAAAACGCGACGTGGCGCGACGCGCCGCCGGAAGGCTCGACGCTGATCGTCGCGGGGCGCCGCGTCGAGACGTTCGGCGCCGACCTCGCGCTGGCGCGGCTCGAATCGGGGCGCGATTCGACGCTCGTTTTTTCGGGCGAAGACCGCGTCGTT
>CAMZHY010000240.1 GCA_947307005.1 uncultured Planctomycetaceae bacterium | reverse complement strand
CTCTCAAACGCGTCAGGTTCAGAATCCTTTAATCCCTCAAGCGCGGCAAGACTGGTCAGAAAAATAGCAGGTTGACTCTGGGCCGTCGAGTCTAGTTCGTCAGCGGGACCTTCTAGGCATATTCTTGCCAAATCGTATCCCACAACCTCATTCGCATGCGCGTAAAGTTCACGGACTCGGGATGAAGAATCATAAAGTTCACGCCCCATGCCAACCGTCTGAGCGCCCTGTCCTGGAAATAAAAAAGCCGACTTACCCAAAATATTATCCTCTATAAAAGAAGACCTTGTTTTCCGTTGAAAAAGAACGCAAGCGTCGTAGTATCTATCGACCAAAGATCCGCCGATATTTGGCCGCCCTAACAAAAAACGTCAAAACTTAATGCCTTTGCGATCAAACGACGTCATCCCGTACACTGACAGAGGGGGAGAATCGCATGATTCCCCCCCTCTATCAGCGTCCTACAATTCCCAAAGTTCAACAACGCCAAAACTCGACGTCGCCAAACGAGGGAAAAACGTCACTCTTCACCGACATTGACGACTGAACGACGCATATATTTGCCACAGTTAGGACAAACGGTATGCGGTTGAATCATTTTATTGCAATCGGGACAAGCGACCGTCTGAACGGGTTTCTTGAAATCGTGCGAACGACGCGCGCCAGTACGGGCGTTGCTCTGCTTTCTCTTCGGAACTGCCATTTTAACTACCTAAACTAACTTGCTTTAAAACTCAAACGCGCGCCGCCGTATGAAACGACGATCCAGCAAACCAACGGACTCGCGCGTAGCGAATGTTTAACGCGGTTCAAACAAGCGGTTGACGTCGCAGGATGTTTCCTAAGGACAAACAACGCCTGATTAAAATCGTCAGTATGATAATTCCTAAGACCTGTTCCGTCAACCGACGCCTACGCTAGAAAGCGGAAGTTTTTTACAAAATCTACTGAAAAATCCGATTCTTACGACCTGATTTTACAGAATAAAAAACTTAGCGTTACGGAAGATCAAACGCGACTTCGCCCGACAAGTCTTTGAACGTCGCGCGTAGGGAACAACCGCCCTTACAAAGAATTCGGACTTGCGTGGCAAGCGTTCCAAACTCGTAAAAATACGCGTAGAACAAGTTGACTTGTCAAATTTACCGCGTCGACTTTGACACTATAACAAAAAATGTCTTTTTGTCAATATCGCAATCAAAACGCCCTTATCGAATCCGTCGAAAAAACTTGACGTCTACGTACGAAAGTAATAGAATTTCCCAAGGTGCGGGCTGTCGCGAACTGTTTTATCCGCTTTTTTTCAGGCGAAACGATCGAAGTCGGCCCGATCTCCCTCGGTTTTAACTCATATAAGCGTCGCGCAGAGGTAATGATGCAACGTCGAGATTTTTTTAAGAACGCCGGCATACTCGCCGCTTCCGGATTAACCGTTTCTTTGGATTCCTGCTCTCGCGCCGACGAACCGCAGGATTTCAACACCGTTAATTTCCCAGGCAAGAGCGGTCCTGCTAAACCTGGATGGGGCGATCCCCAAGTCGAACATTTCACTTCGTATTACCCGGACTTCGCAGACAAAAACTTGTGGATTCGCAAGGACAACCAAGTTATCGCCGCTTATCGGACGGGATCCAACCAGAAATACCCCTACATTTATCCTCTTGCCGGACCGATTTCACGCGTATCCGTGACAAGCGAATCCGCCCAGCCCTGGCCGCATCACCGTTCTGTCTTCATGGGAGCCGACCGCGTTAACGGCGGCAACTACTGGCAGGAAGGCTCGGCGCAAGGGCAAATTTTTAGTACTAAACTTGAGTTGACAAAGGCGGAAGCCGACACGGTGCAATTTACCGACGTTTGCGTCTGGAAGCATCCGCAACAAGAGCCTATTATCGAAGATACGCGCAAGTATACGCTCATTTGGAAAAATCCCGACTACTATACGCTCGATCTCGATTTCTCCATGAAAATGCTACAGGACGTCCACATCGAAAAGACGAATCACGGATTCTTTGGAGTTCGAGTTGAACAAGATCTTTCGCCCCAGGGCGGTGGAACGCTCGTCAGTAGCGACGGTCTTGTTGGCGAAAAGAACACTTTCTCCAAGCCTGCTAAGTGGATGGCGTTCTACGGCAAGCGTCGTTTTAACCCTGCTGTTGTCGAAGGCGTCGCCGTTTTCTGCCCGCCTAAAGAGCCTTTCGAAAATTGCCCATGGTTCACTCGCGATTACGGTAATATTTCCCCAATGCCGTTCCTTTTCAAGGAAGACGGTTTCAGTTGGAAGAAAGGCGAGGTTCTCAAGGGAGTCTATCGAATCGTCGTGTTTGCGGGGACTCCGAAAGACGTCGACCTGAACGGACTATGGGACGAGCTTTATTCATGAACTTGTTCTAGTCGCGTTTGAACGTTTCGTCGAGACGTCGTCGTTTACCCGCTAGAGAATTTTGGGTTCTCCTTTCCAAACGACGACGTTTCGATTTTTCATTAACTGAGCTCTATTCTCACTTTGGTTCGACGAAGTCGTCGCTTTGAAAAAGGAAAAAATCATTCTGGGAGTCGACCCTGGACTTAATACGACAGGCTACGGCGTTATCGATATTTCATCGGGACGTCCTCGCTTGCTGGAGGCTGGCGTCGTCCATAGTTCTTCGAAGACTTCGACCGGCCGCGTCAAAGATATTTACGACGGTATTGTCGAAGTCGTCGAGGCCTTTCACCCCGACGTGCTTGTTCTTGAACAACTTTATTCACACTACAAACGTCCAGTAACCGCAATCCTTATGGGACACGCAAGGGGCGTCATTTGTCTTGCGGCGGAACAAGCGGGAATACCTGTCGTCTCTTATGCCGCGACAAAAATCAAAAAAACGATGACGGGTTCTGGTCGGGCGCCTAAAGATCAAATGCAACGCGCCGTTCAATTTGAACTGCGCCTTTCGCAAATACCGGATCCCCCGGACGTAGCCGACGCGATTGCGATCGCGTTTTGCCATTTTGCCGAAGCTCGACAAACTCTTAGATTAAGCGGTAAAGAAACCGTTCTCTCGATAGAAGCGCTTTCTTCGCTTGCTCGTCCGAAGGCGGATCACGTCGCGCCTAAAAAGAAAGCTCGTCTCAACGATAAAGATAAAAACGCTTCCAACGGTCAATCCCCTTCGAAATAGGAGAATTTTAGCGTCATGAGTAAGAAAAACCTTGTCGTGTGCTTTCGTGCCGCGCCGGTTGAAGAACGTCTGATCGCTCGAATTGACGACGCTTGGTCGTCAAGTCTCAATATCGTCAACGTGGGGCAATCGGATGTTGCGGAGGCGCTTCTAGAGGCGGATTACTTCTGTGGACACGCTAAAGTTCCTGTCGATTGGGAAAAGATTATTGAACAGAAACGTCTCCGATGGATTCAATCCTCGGCGGCGGGAATGGATTGGTGTCTCGTGCCTGCGACAATCCAGTCCGACGTCACGATTACTACGGCTGCCGGCGTTCTTTCCGACCAAGTTGCCGAACATGGACTTGCCCTTATACTGGCTTGGGGACGCAATCTTCGTTCGTTCGTTTACGATATGAGCGTTCGCGACGGAAATCCAGACTATCGAGCGTTCAAGAGAAAGCCTACGTTCGACCTTATCGGTAAGACTATTGGAATCGTTGGACTAGGCGGCGTTGGTCGACGATTCTCTCAAGTCGTGTCGCCGTTCGCAGGAAGGATTCTCGCCGTTGATCTTTTTCCAAGCAATAAACCTGAACAAGTCGCCGAACTTTGGCCGTCTGATCGCTTAGACGACCTCCTAGCCGAATCAGACGTTGTCTTTTTATCCCTTCCTTTGAACGAAGAAACACGCGGACTATTTAACAAAGAACGGCTCGCCAAATGCAAACCTGGAGCGCTCCTTGCCAACCTCGCGCGCGGTCCTCTTGTCGTCACAGACGACCTTATTGAAGCGCTGAAAACTGATCGTCTCGGAGGGTACGTGTGCGACGTCACCTCCCCTGAACCGCTTCCCGCCGATTCCCCGCTCTGGGACTTTGACAACGTCCTTATCACGCCTCATGTCGCGGGTCAAATTGGCTGGCGCTTCGACGATATCTGCGACATATATTGCGAAAACGTTCGTCGTTATCGGTCGGGTGAGCCGCTTATTAACGAACTCTCCCTTCAAGGAAAAAAGTGGGGATTTCCTCTTCGCGACGGTTCCGTTCCTCTTTGGATCGACGTAAAGAACCTCTACTCAACTCGTCATCCCCTAAACCGCATAAAATACGATTTCAAGAAGTTTTAATAACGTCTCGCGCGAAAAATACAATTCGGAATTGTCTTCAGAATAACGAATAACCTTTGCGAAAACGCGACAAAACCCGTTATTTGAAGAAGTAAAACTCGCCGACTTCTATTTTCATTTCGGAACCGCGCGAATTTCCGCCTATAGAAATCGTTTGTACTCGTTCGGGAGAAAAAGGTTCGGGCATACCGCCGTACGCATTAAGGCGGTTAAAGGGAATAACGACGAAACGTTCTTTCCCATCGGCTGGCGCAATCCCTTCGCTTGTGTAGTAGTACGGGCCCTTGTCGTCGTAGGTAAAGAATCTCAACTGGCCGCCGTCAACGTTAGCTGTTCCTTTTGCGCGAAAAGCAACCCCTCTAAACTCGCTGAGATTATAAGATTCCCCCTGAATCGTTAGTTTCCCATCCTCAATCGGAAGTTTGAAAAGCGGATACGCCCACTTGTCTCCATCTCCTGAATAGACAACGGAAAAACCCCATCCCTTAGTCCCCTCCACGGACAACCCACCGTTGAATTCTAGCGAACCGTTTGAGGAACAAGATTTCCGCCAGTCGGTTACGTCGGAGAGATCAATCTTAACGGTTTCACCCACGTTCTCGAAAAAGTTTTCTTCTGTAAATCCGCGAGAAAGATTGAAAGAAAGGACGTTCCCATCCTCTGTCTTGAAAGTTATACGCACAGGGTGAAACGGCGATATTTTGGCAACGTCGATCTCAAAAGAAAGCGTCGCCCGACCGCGGGAAGGAACGACCGCAGACGCCGATTGTTCTGAAAATAATTCTATTCGTCTGTCAGTTCCCGACTCGTTGTAACAGGCTTCGGCATATGCCGTCAACGCTTTTTCTTCAGTCGAAAAATTGAAGACTGAAAGGTTCGTCTTAATCTCCTTAACCTCAGGATCAACCAATGAATACCCGTTCGTCGTCGCGGAAATAAATTTGGGATCAAAATCGAAGCGCATTACAAGATCATAATTTCCGCGATTCTCGCAACTATGCGACTCGCGAGCTTCTCGACGAAAATTGCGAGCTTTATCCACCGCCGACGTTTCATTGAGCTCCGGCTCATATCCATCGGGAAGTCTGACGAAAAGAAAACCGTCCGTAAAAGCGACCTCGCCCGACTCGTCTTGAGGAACCGTTTCTCCTGTAATACGTTCCGCAAACGCAACTTGACAAGGTAATCTTATAGAACGTCCATTCTGTCTCTGAGAAGCGTAAAGAACCGCCGTCTTCTCGCGTTTGTCAGCATCGACAAAAAGCCATGAACTATCCACGCCGTCAACTCTCCAACTGCCAATGCATTCACACCCGCTAAGAAGATAGATCATACGCGCGTAACCTGCGATCGAACGAAGCGGCGTGTTGTTTTTATCGCACATTCCAAAATTATTATCGTTTTCATCGTAGTAGACGTAAACGAAGGGAAAATACGAATCAATTCCTAGCGCTTTTGCAATGACGCCCTTTTCAACAATGTCTATCGCACTTTCTAGGTCGGTTTCGCGATTCGGACGATCTGTTCCCTTTTTCCACGGGCGTCCGCACTCGGTAAGCCAAACGGGTTTCCATGCAGCCCGATTTTTTACAAGCCAATCGTGATAACGAAGACAAACGTCCGCCATCTGAGGAGCGCGACAATAGGTGTGGAATGAAAAAATATCGCACGCGTCCAGTCCGCCGTTTCGAGCCAAACAATCCATGTACTCGTCCTGAAAAACGGCGATAACTCCTCCCACAATAGGCGTCTCAATTCCTTCGCGTCGAAATTCCTGGGCGACGGTTTTAAGAATCGGAACATACTGATCGGCTGGCATATTTCCGCTAAAACTTATATC